>JBFYPV010000053.1:0-7563 GCA_041303085.1 Crocinitomicaceae bacterium | reverse complement strand
GGCCGCGGCTCGCGCAGTATTCCCAACAAATCTCAGTTCAAAATCATCGACCTCGGTAACAACGTGCGTCGTTTTGGCTACTGGCAAGACTACATCAACTGGCAAGACGCCTTTCGCTTCCCAGACCGCTTCCTGGAGTCGCGCATTTCAGAACTCGAAGACATGGAATTCGAAGTCGAATACGAGTATCCAAAAGGCTTTGAACAACTCATCAGAACGCATATTTTAGAAGAGTTCTCGATCAAAGAATGCTACCTTGCAGCCATTGACCGCGGCGGAAAGGGCAAAGACGCCATAGATGCCTCCATCGAAAATCACTTCGCTGCCATCGCTGCATCTGCCACCGACCTCGACCACGCCTTAGAGTTGCAAAAAATCCTCCAAGACCACATCGAGCACCGCATCAAGCACTACACCAAGTGCATATCCAAGTGTACAGACAACTATTTCAAATACTTACTTGAAACTTACAACCGTCAGCTGAGTCAGAAAATCAGGCTCAACATCGAAGATTAACAGGCTTTTCGTAAATTTAAGGCGATGAAAAAGTTTTCCCTCCTTTTATTGCTGTTCTTCTTCGGCTTTCAAGGCCCTCTAACGGCCCAGAACAAAATCAAGGCTTACCTCGATACCAAGCAGTTTTTTGCGCCCGAAATCGGTCCTTACCTAGAAATTTACATCGAATTTGCTGGCTACACCGCCCAATTTGTTCCTTGTGAAGGCGGCACCAAAGCCACAGTTATTGTAGATTGCGCCATTGCCGACGCTGCAGGCAAGATTGTTTTCAAAGATTTCTATGCCCTAGACTCCCCTATTTCTACAGATTCTACCCAAAATAATTTCTTAGAAATCCTGCGTGCACCTTTGCCTAAGGGAACCTACACGCTGTCTATCCACCTCGAAGACGCCAACAGAGAAAAAAGCAAGATCTCTGGCACCATTCCATTTGAAGTCACCGACGCCCGCGACCAACTGCGCTTTTCAGCTATCGAACTCGTCGACCTCGCATTCAAAAGTCAGGAGCAATCGCGCTTCACGAAATCCAATTATTACATCATTCCACTGCTTAAAAATTATTTCAACAAAGACATGAACAACTTGCCTTATTACACCGAAATATACGGTGCCACTGGGCCAATTGTACTCGAGCGAAAGGTCATCAATGCCCAAAATGGACAAGCCTACCCAGCGCTTGCCGCCATAGACACGCTCCAACCAGAAGCCGTTTTGGCGCTACTACAGCAACTAGACCTCACCGACCTACTCACGGGGACCTACCAACTGCAACTGAGCGCACAAAACCTTCAGACCGGCCAACAAGCAAACCAAGTATTTGACTTTGAGCGCTTCAACGACAGCGACATCGCGTTTGACCTCAACTCCATGCTCCTCGACCCGGCTTTTCAAGCGTCTATTCACCCCGACAGCGTGGCTTATTACCTCGAAAGCCTCATTCCAATAGCCAAACAAGGAGAAATCCGCACCCTCATCGAGCTGCTCAAAACCAAAGACAGCGCCAACATGCGCCAACAAATCCAGGCCTTTTGGTACCAAACCTCAGGTGCAAACGCCTACGAGCAATGGATCCAATACCAAAGCCAAGTGCGCTCTGTCGAAAAATTCTACGCCAACAACTACATGGAAGGTTTCGAGACCGACCGCGGCCGCGTGTACCTCAAATACGGCCAACCCAACTCGGTTGTCGTGAAAGAATCTTCGCCTAGTGAATACCCTTATGAAATCTGGACCTACGACAAAATCGGTATTTACAGCAACCGCCGCTTTGTTTTCTACAACCCAGATTTGGTCAGCAACAACCACCGTTTGCTCCACTCTGATATGGTTGGCGAACTCCGCAACCCTGCTTGGCAGCAAATTTTGGTCCGACGCAATACCGTTAATGGCTCCGTCGACGACCCCAACATGATGAATGTCAAGCATTTTGGCGGCAATTCCAGTGATTTCTTCCGTCAATACTAAGCCAGATGCGCAGCGCCATTGTCATTCTCAACTACAACGGTGTTCAGCACCTGCAAACCTATTTACCGAGCGTCATTGCCAACAGTACTAACTGGGATATCGTTATAGCCGACAACGCCAGCACAGACGCCTCGCTTTCTTTTCTGCAGACCAACTTCCCTCAAATTGAAATCATTCAACTTGAACAGAACTACGGCTTTGCAGGTGGCTACAATCAAGCTTTAGCGCAGTTAAAGGGCAAATACGAATTGTATTTTATCCTCAATAGCGACGTCCGCCTGAGCCCCAACTGGGACGCCCCACTGCTTGATTTTTTGGCAGCGCAACCAGAAGTGGCCGCCGTTGGGCCCAAAATACTTTCAGACCAAAGCCCCGAGCGCTTTGAACACGCCGGCGCAGCTGGTGGTTACCTGGACAGCTTTTATTTCCCGTTTTGCCGCGGGCGCATTTTTGACACCGTAGAAACCGATTTACTGCAATACGACAGCCCCCAAGAAGTATCTTGGGTTTCGGGCGCTGCGCTGCTCATCAGAAGCAAAGATTTTCACGAAGCAGGTGGCTTTGACGCCGCCTTCTTTGCCCACATGGAAGAAATTGACCTCTGCTTGCGCTTGGCCAATAAAGGCAAAAAATTATACTGCATTCCTGCCTCCACAGTGTATCACCTCGGCGGTGGGACCCTTGGCTACGAAAGCCCGCGCAAAGTCTTCTTGAATTTTAGAAATAGCCTCTGGATGCTCGTCAAGAACCAACAAAAATTCTTGCTACCCCTGCTATTTGTGCGCATGGCCCTAGATGGCATCGCAGCCATCCAATTCCTTCTAAAAGGCAAACCCATCCTCACGTGGCAGGTTTTCTTGGCACACATGGCGTTGTACCGCCATTTTGGTACTTTTTACCAAAAGCGCCCAACTTTTGAACACCAACCCTTGCGCTACCACGGTCTCATCATCTGGGACTACTTCGGCAAAGGCATCCGCGCTTTTAGCGCCCTCAACAAACGAAAATTTCATTCATGACTAAATTCAATATTGGCATTCTTTACGTCCTACTTTCTTTGCAGAGCCTTGCACAGGTTCCTGCCCTACAAAAAGCCAGCGATAAAGCACAAAATACTTTTGGTGCATCAAGAGAAATTCCCAAACAAAAAGAGATCTTACTCCCCACCATGCTGGTCAATCCCTTGATTGGTACCGGCGGCCACGGCCATACTTTTCCGGGGGTTTGCGCACCTTTTGGCATGATGCAACTTAGCCCCGACACCCGTTACGACGGCTGGGATGGCTGCGGAGGCTACCATTATTCAGATTCTATCATTTATGGCTTCAGCCACACGCATCTAAGCGGCACCGGCGTACCAGATTACGGTGATTTATTAGTGGTGCCCCAAAGCGGCGAAGCCAAATGGAAAGGCAAATTCGAGGACCCGAACGGCTACGGTGCGCGTTTCAGTCATCAAAATGAAGCGGCACGCCTCGGCTTCTATGAGGTACTGCTCGAAGACGAAAACATCCGCGTCAATTTATCTTGTACAGAAAGAGCCGGCATGCACCAGTATACCTTTCTCAATGCCGATGAACGCAAATACATCTTACTCGACCTCAATTACCGCGACAAACTCCTCCAAGGCTCCTTTCAACTCATCGACAAACAAAACATCAGCGGCATGCGCAGCTCTGAAGCTTGGGCCAGCGAACAACACTTCTATTTCCACCTCACCACGTCCATCCCTTATATTGCACATGAGTTAAGAGATCAAAATGGCCAAATGAAGCTCTTGCTCGAATTCCCGATAGACACCAAAGAAGTGCTGATCAAGGTGGGGATGTCGCATGTAGATGTCGCAGGGGCTAAATTGAACCTCGATGCAGAAATACCCCATTTTTCGCTTGCAAAGGTGTACAATGAAAACCTCCAAAAATGGAATCAGGAGTTCCAAAAAATAAGTTTGAACGCAGACCGCGAAACCAGCACTGTGTTTTACACTGCGCTTTACCACAGCATGGTAGCGCCTAACCTCATGAGTGATGCCGATGGTCGTTACCGCGGCCGCGATCAAAAAATCCATCAGTTGGCCTCACTTTCTGACAAACAATACACGGTTTTCTCTTTATGGGATACCTACCGCGCCAACCACCCGCTATTTACCATCATCGATCAAGAGCGCAGTGCGGCCTACATTCGCACCTTTCTCAGACAATACGAAGAAGGTGGAGACCTGCCCGTTTGGGAGCTTGCTGCCTGCGAAACCGAATGCATGATTGGCTACCACAGCGTGAGCGTCATTGCAGATGCGTATCTGAAAGGCATCCGCGATTTTGACGCCGAAAAAGCGCTCAAAGCAATGGTATCTACCGCAAAAATGAATGAATTTGGCAAGATCGCCTATGCCAAAAATGGCCTGATCAGCGCCTCAGACGAGCCGGAGTCTGTTTCGAGAACCCTCGAATACGCCTACGACGATTTTTGTATTTCAGAAATGGCCAAAGCGATCAACGCCAAAGATATCGCCTTGGAGTTTGAAAAACGCAGCTACAATTTTGTCAACCTCTACGACCCCAACACCAAATTCATGCGGGCTCGCCGCGGTGCCCAATGGTACGGCCCTTTTGATCCGTCGGAGGTCAATTTCAACTACACCGAGGCCAACTCCTGGCAATACTCTTTGTATGCACCACAGCATATTGAGCTGCTCACCGAACTGCTCGGCGGCAAAGATTCGTTAGAAGTTTGGCTAGACCGCCTCTTCACCACCGACATGAAACTCAGCGGCCGCGAGCAAGCCGATATCACAGGCCTCATTGGCCAATACGCCCACGGCAACGAGCCATCGCACCACATGGCCTATTTATACAATTTCACGAACGCACCGCACAAAACGCAGCTCTACATCGACCGCATCCTCAAAGAAATGTATCAAAATGCGCCAGACGGCTTGGCTGGCAATGAAGATTGCGGGCAAATGAGCGCTTGGTATGTCTTGAGCGCTTTGGGGCTCTACCCTATTGCGCCTGGCAAACCCGTTTATCAAATTGGGCGCCCGTTGGCCAACAATGCGCAGATCAAATTAGAGAATGGCAAAACAGTTCAAATTGTTTGTCGAAACCAAGGCCAAGATCACCCTTATATCAAAGAAGTCAAATGGAACGGCGTGGCTTTATCCAAGTTAGAAATCAGCCATGCAGAACTACTCCAAGGCGGCGTATTGGCTTTTGAAATGAGCGCCACACCTAACCCGCGCGCAACGTCAGCGCAAGTTGTAAATAAAGTACCCCCTTTCTTCGCACCGGTACCCTTTATCAAAACAGAAGAACGTGTTTTTGATGATTCTTTGTTGATTGAAATTGATGTCGTACGTTTGAATCAAAGCAATAAAACAAACACAGAAACCCAACTTTTCTATCAAATAAATGGACAAAAATGGCAAAGCTATAAGCAGCCATTTTATATTTACTCAAATACAAATATCTCCATTAAAGCAGGTTACAAAGAGCTTCTCGTTAAAAGACAAGGCTTGAATTATTGGAGCTCAGAGGTGTCATCTACGTTTATTAAAAAAGACCCCAATATCCAACTGGAGCTCAAGAGCAACTATTCCAACCAATATGCAGCTTCTGGCAAAGATGCGCTGATAGACGGCTTGCTTGGCGGCAATGAATTCCGGACCGGCGATTACCAAGGTTATTACAACCAAGACGTTGTTGCGATCATTTCTTTTCAGACGCCATTAGCGCTTTCTGAAGTGGGCTTTTCTTACATCCAGGACCACAAATCTTGGATCTTTGCGCCCAGTGCCATTAATGTAGAAGGAAGTATCGATGGTGTGAATTATGTGACACTTGGGCAACAAGTTCTGGCGCCAGCTAAACCAACGGACAAGAACCCATTAAGAAATCAAGTAGTACTTGAATTGGATCATGATAAACATTTGAAATTTAAATATTTGCGCTACACATTAATTAATCCAGGAAAACTTCCAGAATGGCATTTAGGTGCGGGCAACCCCACTTGGTTGTTCATCGATGAGCTGCTCTACAAGTAAGATTTACACAAAAGGCCATCTTCCTTTCAACACCCGATAGCAGGTGTCTTTGGCGCCAAACTTGCGGTAAAAAGCAGCAATGCTTTCTTGATTAGAACCCACAAAATCGAGTGCAGTGCAGCTGTCGGCATGCTGTTGAAGCACGGCATCTAATAAAAACACCAAAGCGCCAACCGACTTCCCTTCCTCACTGAGTGTGCCCTTCATGAAATAAAGCTTTTGCTGGTGTCTAAAAAAGAGACCTGCCGCCACCAACTGATCATTGAGAAAAACACCAGCACAAAAGGCCTGCTCCCTTGTTTGCGCTGCTGCAAACAAAGCCTGCAAACGCAACCAAGCAGCTGCGGTTAAATTACCTAAGTTTTCACCTTTTTGCGAAGTAAAAAAGGTATGAAAGGCCTTGTAGTCAATTGGCCTTAATTGCAAACCCTTTGCTTTTTTAAGACTGCGCTTCACGTTTTCCGAATAACCTGCTCTAATTTGCGCTATTCCTTCTTGCCATTGCAACAACTGATACTTCCCTTGGGGTTCAAGCGACTCCATTTCTTGGGCTACATCGATATTGAGGTGCAAAAATAATTTTGATTTCAAGGAACTTAGATCAGCAAGTGCTTGGCCGGGAAGCAATGGTAATGAACGCAGGAATAATGGTTGCAAGTAAGCACTCAAGCCAAATTTCTTCACCACTGGAATTCTAAAGATGGGATCTTGCTGCGCGTTGAGCAGGTAGCGCCAGTTCGGATGGAGGATATCTTGCACCCAGGTTTGCTCAAAGAAACCAAAAGTGGCTTGCGAAGCAACTATTTGTTCGTATTTTCGTCTGAGTTCAGGATGTTCGTCAGCTAGGCGCATGTGACACGAAGTTAAGCAAAGCAAAAGAGCAAGCAAGTCATCGTGTAACTTTTTTGCGTATTTTCGTTGAACGCTAACACTTTTTATTTATTCTATATACCATGAAAAAACTAAGTCTTTTTGCCCTCAGCCTCCTGCTTTCAGTTGCAGCTTTTGCTCAACAACCTGCAGCCAAAACACAAGATCCCAAAACACCTGAAGAACGCGCTCAGTTTCAGACCGAAAAAATGGCCAGCGAACTCCAACTCACTGCAGCCCAAAAAGAACAAGTCTATACCATCAATTTAGGCATTGCACAAAAAAATGAAGGCATCCGCACCAGCAACTTTTCCGAAGAAGAAAAACGCAGCATCATTAAATCCAACCGCGAGGCCCAAATTGAGATGCTCAAAAATGTCCTCACCGCTGCTCAATTCGAAAAGATGAAAGCCGAAATGAAAGACCACTCACAAGGCGGAAAACAGCACAACGAGAAGCATTAAATCCATAAATATTTTTTTTAGTTCCAAAAAGGCTCCATTCGGGGCCTTTTTTGTTGCTGAATTATTGTCATCTTTTTTTCTTAGGCTTGCCATACTTCTCTTGCATGGCTTTTTTGTGGTCGTAGCGCACATTCACCTTTTTGTTCTTCGCCTTCTTTTCGTGAAAAGACGCGCCCACGTTTTCGCGTGTAGCTAATTTGAGGAGCT
>JBFYPV010000052.1:0-17592 GCA_041303085.1 Crocinitomicaceae bacterium | reverse complement strand
GGTTCGAAGGCCTCTTGCTTTACCTCGTCTTGGCTTTGGTCTCCAATATTTTTCGCTACAAAATGTTCACCCGCGCAAAAATCGCGATGCTGAGCTTCCACCTTTCTTTTATTGTGATCCTCGCAGGAGCAGCAGTCACGCGCTACATCAGCTTTGAAGGCCAAATGGTGATCCGCGAAGGAGAAGGCAACAACTTTATTTATACTGCAGATCCTTATGTCCTGATCAACGCACAGGACATGACCAGCAAATCAAGCCCCACACTTCAAGCGTGGAAAACCTATTTAAGTGAGTTCAATTCAAACGATTTTGAATACGACACCAAAGTAGGCAAGAAAAATGTTACCCTTCGCTACATCGATTTCAAATCTGATCGCGTAGATTCCCTGCAAGTCAATCAAAAATTCAAAGAAAGTGCACTAGAACTCGTTACCGAAGGGAAGCGTTCTAACTTTTTGACAGAAAACGATGTGTTGATGGTTGGGCAAACGCCATTTTATTATTCAAGTGCTCGCCCCGACTCTCCTAATCAGGCGCCCGGGATTTACCTCCATCACAAAGACGGAAAAACATGGGTTTATCCAAGTGTTGCCCTGAAGTCCTTGCCCATGCGTGAAATGGAAAAAATACGTGCAAGCGGACAAGCACCGGCAGATAGCCTTTATCAAAATTATGCCTTAAATACTTGGTCTGAGTTTACACCTTTTTCACTTTATTTAGTTGGAAATCAACAGGTTGTATTCAAAAGATATATTCCACATGCCAAAAAAGTTTTGGTCAAGGCCGCTAAGAAAAATACAGGTAAAGATTACCTCACCGTCGAATTGAACGATGGCAAAGCCACTAAAATAGTGCGTTTAGAAGGCGGAAGAGGTCAGTTTCCAAAACCAGAGCGCTTTGCCATGAACGGTGTCGTTTATCAGCTGGAATACGGCTCCATTCAAAAAAATATTCCGTTCACGGTTCAGTGCCGCGACTTCAGACTGGATAGATATCCAGGTTCTAATTCGCCGTCGTCTTTCGAAAGTGAACTCACCATCGACGACCAGCGCAACAACGTCAAATTGAACCGCCGCGTCTTTATGAACAATGTCATTGACTACGATGGCTACCGTTTTTTTCAATCCTCATATGAATTGGATAATCCGAGCACACCAGAAAACGAGGAAGGCACCGTACTGAGCGTTAACCACGATGCACTCGGCACGAACATCACCTATGTTGGATACCTTTTAATGGCGCTCGCCATGATTTTATCGCTCTTTGCTCCAGTTGGGCGCTTTACCTTCCTTTCCGAACAACTCCAAAAAGTCAAAGCCAAAAAAGCGAGTCTCGGCATCATTGCTTTGCTTTTGACCAGCAACCTGCTTGCTCAGCATCAGCATCAGCACAAAGCGAAGCCTGTACACCACGAAATCACTACCGAACATGCAGATGAGCTCGCATCATTGCTTGTTCAAGATTACGAAGGCCGCATTGTACCGTTTCATACACTTGCAGACCAACTCACGCGCAAGCTCACGCACAGCAATAAATACAAAGACCTCAACGCCGTTCAATTCGTTTTGAGTTTGCACATGTACCCTTCTTACTGGGTTTCTCAGCCGTTTATTCAGGTACCAAGAAACCTAAGAGAGCCGCTCAAACTCAAAGAATTTGAAAGCATCATGTCTTTGAGTTCCAAAGATTCTGAATTCAAATGGATGGCGCAATATCAAGCAGCGCATCAAAAATTAGAGTCTAAGCGCAACGAATTCGACAAAAAACTCATCAAGCTCAACGAAAAATACGAAGTAGCCAACAATATCTTTATGTGGCAATTCATGCGCGTCATTCCAGGCAAAAACGACGCCAACAACACTTGGTTTGTGCCGCTCAGCATGGAACTCGGCAAAAAAGACACCCTTTCTTCAAAAATGTTTGTCAATTACTTGGCGGCAGTCCACGATGGCGGTCAGCGCCATACTTTTGGCGAAGCCACCGATGTACTCAAAACCTTTAAAAAATTCCAAAGAAAAGCAGGCAAGGCCGTGGCGCCAACGGAAAGCGTGGTCAGTTTAGAGATCAGCTACAACAAAATGGAAATCTTTAAGCACTCCTATCAGCTCTATTTACTGAGCGGCATGTTACTGCTCATCGTCTTTTTTATCGGCATCTTCTTTCGTTCGGAACAAGCCCTCAATGGGCTCAAATGGCCAAAACGCATCTTCATTGCCATCACCATCATTACTTTTGTTTACCACGGCGTTGGGCTCGGTCTGCGTTGGGCGATCTCTGGGCACGCGCCTTGGAGCAACGGCTATGAAGCCATCGTCTTTATCGGTTGGGTCACCATGATCGCCGGTTTTGCTTTCGCCAAGAAAAACCAAGTTGTTTTGGCTGGCGCAGCAGTTTTAGCAGCGCTCATGCTTTGGGTCACAGAAATGAACCTCATGGACCCTGAAATTACGCCGCTTGTACCGGTACTCAAGTCTTACTGGCTCATGATCCACGTGGCTATTATTACCGGCAGCTATGGCTTTTTAGGCCTGGCCTGTATCCTCGGCCTGATCAACCTCAAATTGTATCTCTTGCAATCAGAAAAATCTGCTACACTCGTCAAACTCAACATCCAAGAAATCACCTATATTGCTGAAATGACCATGACCGTTGGGCTCTATATGCTCACCATCGGCACCTTCTTGGGCGGCGTTTGGGCCAATGAATCTTGGGGCCGCTACTGGGGTTGGGATCCGAAAGAAACTTGGGCACTCGTTTCGGTATTGGTTTACGCAGTCATTCTGCACTTCAGAATGATTCCTGGCTTGCAAGGGCGCTTCTTATTCAATGCGCTCGCTTTTTGGGGCTACTCCGCAATCCTCTTCACGTTCTTTGGTGTCAACTTCATGCTCGTAGGCCTACATAGCTACGCACAAGGCGAAGGCTTAGGCCAATTCCCTACATGGCTGATTTACCTCATCATCGCCTTTGCTTTGCTGACTACACTTGCCTTTTTGCGCAACAAAAGCATTGAAAAGAAACAAAAAGAAGCGCTGCTCAATTCATGATTTCAGACCGCATTCTTTACGAAGACAACCATGCCATTGTCGTCAATAAATTACCTTCTGAACTCACGCAAGGTGATAAAACTGGTGATGCCATTCTTCCAGATGCGATCAAAGCCTACCTCAAAGAAAAGTACCAGAAACCCGGAAATGTTTTTTTGGGTGTGGTGCATCGCCTAGACCGCCCAACCAGCGGTGCATTGGTTTTTGCACGCACCAGCAAAGCACTCGAGCGGCTCAATGCACAATTTCGCGACAAAGAAACAAATAAAGTTTACTGGGCTATCGTAGGCCAAAAACCTGCCAAAAACAGTGGTTCTTTGGTGCATTACCTCAAAAAGAACGAGTCGCAAAACAAAAGTTATGTAGTGGCCGAAAGCACGCCTGGTGCCAAAAAAGCCATTTTGCACTACCGACAAATTGCAGCCTCTGAGCGCTATTTTTTGCTAGAAATTGAACTTGAAACCGGGCGCCATCACCAAATCAGGTGTCAGCTCGCGAGTATAGGCTGCATCATTAAAGGCGACCTCAAATACGGCGACAAACGCTCCAACCCCGACGGCTCTATTTGCCTCCATGCGCGCACGCTGAGTTTCGAGCACCCCACCACCAAAGAGCGCGTTGCCGTTGTGGCGCCACTTCCCAAACTTGGCATTTGGGCGGCGTTCAATCAAGATTAAAGTCCTAGTATTTTTTGAGCCGTAAGGCCAATGATTTTCAAATCTTGGAGCAAGCCTGGCTGCGCCAAATAACGCTGATTGATTTCAATTTTTGCAGGCATGATTTCTTCAATGTAAGCTTTTTGTGGATCGGCCGCGCTTGCTAATATTTCGTTTTCATGGAAATAAGCAAGGCTGGCATAATCGGTGATCCCGGGCTTGACAGCTAATATTTTGCGCTGCTCCTCCGTATACATTTGAACATAAAATGGCACCTCTGGACGCGGGCCCACGATACTCATGTCGCCTTTGATGACATTCACAAACTGCGGAAATTCATCGAGCTTGAAACGCCTAATGAAGAAACCTGTTCGGGTAATGCGCGGATCTCTGTTGCCGATGGTAATTTGACTCCCCTTATCTGCATTTGGACGCATCGATCTAAATTTGAGTAGCTTGAATACCTTCCCGTTTTTACCGACCCGCTCTTGTAAATAAAAGACACCTCCTCTGGACTCAAGTGCTATGGCGAGCATGAGCAGCAAGCCTAAAGGCAAAAAAATCGCAAGGATCAAAAAAGAAATGCAAATGTCAAAAGTTCTTTTCATCGTATCTTCGCACAAAGCTAAACAAAACTTAAGTTGCTCGCTCCATTCCAATACAAAGACGCCCTCCTCTCCGCCGATTTTCGGATGCAGACTTTTGCGCAATTGCAAAAAGACCTAGAACGCGCTCAATGTGAATTCACCCTTCATGCCGACAATTTCCTCACAGACTTGGCCAAATTACTCGAAAATCTTTCCGCTGAGCAACGCGCACAACTGCTTTATTTGATCGACCTGCCAGAAAACAATAAGCACATTGTAGCCTCCGAAGATTACTTCACAGACCTAGCCGAGCAAATCATTCACCGCGAAGCACTCAAAGTTTTTTGGCGTTCTCAGTTTTCAGCTCAGTAAAAGCTGTTGAAACTCTTTTGAAAATGTTCATATCTCGGGCTGAAAATAAGAAGTCGTTTCAATCGAAATGTTAACTTTGTAAATCAAATTTTTTGTCATGAATTTCATTGCCTCGAGCACTACCCTACTGCGTCACCTTCAAAGTATTTCAGGAGTTTTAAACACCAGCAATACCTTGCCAATTCTCGATAACTTCCTTTTCGAAATTACCGATGGTTTGCTCACCGTTTCTATCTCAGATTTAGAAACCACCATGATGACCAAACTCGAGGTGCAATCCGAAGAAAATGGCAAAATTGCCATCCCAGCTAAGTTATTGCTCGACGTTCTTAAAAACTTACCAGACCAACCTTGTACTTTCAAAGTCAACACCAGCAATTTCCAGATAGAAATCGCCTACGACAACGGAAAATCGCGCATGGTTGGTTTCAACGGCGAAGAATTCCCGAAAGTTCCCGAACTCGCCAACAAAAGCGCCATCAAACTTTCTGGTGCGGTCTTGTCTAAAGCCATCAACAAAACACTTTTTGCCACTGGCAACGACGACCTCCGCCCGGTTATGAGCGGTGTTTTTTGTCAGTTCGCAGGCTCTGAAATTACTTTTGTAGCAACCGACGCACACAAACTTGTTCGCTACAAAAGAACAGATGCTGAAGCCAGCGGCAGCTCTGCTTTCATTTTGCCGAAAAAGCCACTCAACCTCCTCAAGTCTAACTTGCGCGGAGACGAAGAAATCCTCATGGAATACAACGAATCCAATGCGGTATTCACATTTGCTGACTTGGTTTTGGTTTGTCGCTTGATCGACGGAAAATACCCTAACTACGAAGCGGTTATCCCGAAAGAAAACCCGAACGTGCTCACCATAGACCGCGCACAGTTCTTGTCTTCAATCAAACGCGTTTCGATTTTCTCGAACAAAACCACGCACCAAATCCGCCTCAAATTAGTGGGTTCTGAGCTTTCACTATTTGCCGAAGACATCGACTTCGCCAACGAAGCCACGGAAAGACTCACCTGTAACTACGACGGTGACGACCTAGAAATTGGTTTCAACTCGCGCTTTTTACTCGAAATGCTCGCCAACCTAGACGCAGACGAAATCAAGCTTTCCATGAGTGAGCCTAGCCGCGCTGGCCTACTTACACCTGCCACCCAAGACAACGCCCACGAAGACATCCTCATGCTCGTGATGCCCGTTATGCTGAACCGTTAATTTTCATGTCAACAACACTGACCAACATTCGCAACCTCTCCCTAGAGGAACTCAAAACGAGTTTTACCGAATTTGGCGAGAAACCCTTCCGAGCCAAGCAAGTTTGGGAATGGCTGTGGCAAAAAAATGCACACTCCTTTGAGCTCATGAGCAACCTCAGCCTAGGCTTTCGCGCATGGCTTACGGAGCACTACTACATCGATCACATCACCCTTCAAGACCAACAAATCAGTAAAGACCGCACCATCAAGAGCGCCTTTACTATAGATGAAGGCAAAGTCATAGAAGGCGTCCTGATCCCCACGAGCTCGCGCATGACCGCCTGCATCTCTTCACAAATTGGCTGTAGTTTATCTTGCCAGTTTTGTGCAACCGGAAGGCTCAAATTGTTGCGCAACCTCAGCGCAGGCGAAATCGTTGACCAAGTGGTTTACTTACAACAACAAGCCCAACAACACTACGAACAAAACCTCAGCAATATCGTCTACATGGGCATGGGAGAACCCTTGCTCAACTACAAAAACGTCTTGCTCTCCATTGATCGCCTCTGCAGCCCAGACGGCCTCGGTATTTCACCGCGTCGCATCACGGTTTCTACTGCTGGTATCGCCAAAATGATCACCAAACTTGGCGACGACAACGTCAAGTTCAATTTAGCGCTCTCTTTGCATGCCGCCAACGACCTCAAGCGCAATCAAATCATGGAAATCAACGAAAGCAACAACCTCGAAACACTTTCTGAGGCACTGCAATATTTCCATGAAAAAACAGGTTCTAGAGTCACCTTTGAATACATCATTTTCAAAGATTTCAACGACGACCTCACCGATGCACGCGAACTCGCCAACTTTGCCAAATGCGTTCCTTGCAAAATCAACATCATCGAATACAACCCCATAGACGACGGCAAATACCAACAAGCCGATCCGCGCAAAGTGGAAGCTTTTGCCCAATACCTTGAGTCCCTGAACCTCATCGTCAATGTGCGTCGCAGCCGTGGCAAAGACATCGATGCCGCCTGCGGGCAACTCGCCAACAAAAACAAAGCCATTGCCGCTGAAGAGCGCGCCCTTAAGTTTTAAAAGGGCTTGTTGTAACAAAACCCTTGCTTTAACGTCAACGTTTGCATATGATTTCCGTTCAAAACCTCCACAAAACCTTTGCACTCACCAAGCAACAGCGCAAGGAACTCAATACCGAAGCCAAAACGGCTACGGCAGTTTCTAACCTCAGTTTCAGTTGTCAGCCTGGGCGCATTTACTCCCTTCTTGGCCCAAACGGAGCGGGTAAAACAACTACTCTTCGGATGCTCGCTACGCTGATCACGCCCACATCCGGCCAAATCACCATCAACGGTATCAATGCGCTCGAACAGGCACAAGAAGCCCGCAAACACATCGGATTTCTGACGGGTTCTACAGGTCTTTATGCCCGCCTAACGCCGCTAGAAATCATCGATTACTTTGCCGATTTATACCAAGTAGCTCCCAAAGACCGAGAAGAACGCAAAGCCTATTTGTTCGACCTACTGAACATGAACGACTTTCTGCACAAACGCATTGGTAAACTCAGCACCGGCATGAAACAAAAAGTTTCTATTTGCCGCACCATGATCCACGACCCGAGTGTGGTCATTTTTGATGAACCCACCAGCGGGTTAGATGTCATTACTGCAGAAAACATCATCAAACTCATTCGATCTTGCAAAGACCAAGGTAAAACAGTGATTTTCTCTAGCCACATCATGAGCGAAGTCGATTTACTTTGTGACGACCTCGCCATCATACACAAAGGTCAACTCAAATTCAACGATACCATGTCCGCCTTTCGCGACAACATGATGACCAACAATTTAACCGAAGAATTCATCCGCATCGTACAAATGCCAACTCCACTCGCATGATATTCCGAATTTTCCGCAAAGAACTCCTAGACACACTCCGAGACCGTCGTACCCTCATGACCATGCTCGTGATTCCTATCTTGGTATTTCCGATCACGCTCAATGTTTTCATGGAAGTCTCGAACTCTTTTCAAGAAAGCGCATCGGCCAAAACCATGAAAATCGGTATCGTAGGAGACCAAACTCAAAGCTACACCCAACAACTTGAGGCCATCCCAGCTGCAATAGGACCCAAAAAAATCATTGCTTTCAAGGATAGCGCCGCACTCAGAACAGCCATTGAAACAGATGAAATTCAATTGGGTTTGTTGATCCCGGCGAACGAAAAACAATTGGGCGCACAACAACAAACCATTACCTTAAATTGGCTCCTAGACGCCTCAGAACTAGGCCGTGCAGAACGTGCTGAGCTTTACGCAGCAAACCTTAAAGCCAACGCAGAGGCTGAACGCTTGCAAAAACTAGGCTTAAGGCCTGAGCAAATCAGACCACTCGTGGTCAATACGGTCAACTGCGCCAGCGATAAAAAAATGGTGGGGCAACTCGCAGGTGGCTTTCTTCCTTATATTTTCATTGCTTTTGGCTTTATCGGCTGCATGTACCCCGCCATTGATTTGTTTACCGGCGAGAAAGAACGCGGCACCATTGAAACGCTCTTGACCGTACCTATCTCGCGTTGGAAAATACTCATTGGCAAAATGCTGGTCGTGGTGAGCTCCGGAATGCTTGCCGCGAGCTGTGCTTTAATGGGCTTATTTATCTCTATCGAGTTCTTAGACTTAGCAGACAACAAAGAATTACTCGAGGTCATTCATAGCATCCTGACACCCTACTTCATCTTGTCAATGTTCGCTTTGCTCTTGCCTTTGGTCATTTTCTTTGCCGGACTCATGATTCCAATTGCCATTTATGCCAAAAGTTTCAAAGAGGCTCAGAGCATTATTACGCCGCTCAATATTGTGGTTGTTTTACCTTCGATGGTAGGATTTTTTCCGGGCGTTGCCCTAGATATCAACACGGTTTTTATTCCTGTGATCAATGTGGTGTTGGCCACCAAAGAACTCATTGCTGGCACGCTTTCTTGGGGCTATTTCTTGAGTGTTTTTGGCATCATGTGCGGCTTGGCTTTTCTTGCCATCGCGATATCCTACAAACAATTCGGTAAAGAAGCGAATATCCTCAATTAAGACAGCTCAGATAGCTCCAACCAACGCAAAGTAAATTCGTCAATTTGAGCGACTACTTTACCCAACTGCTCGCCTTTTTGAATCAAATCTTCATTGCTCAGAGCACCACTCGATAGCGCTGCACTAAGTGATTCTTTTTCTTTTTCAAGCAAAGGCAGGTCTTTTTCAATTTGCTCAAACTCTTGTTTTTCCTTGAAGCTCATCTTGCGCTTTTTCTCGGGCGCTGCTGCTACTGGCTCTGGCGTTTCGACAATTGTTTGCTTACTTGCATTTTTGTTTTCTCGCTGCGCCTGCGCAAGTGCTGTTCTGTAGCTATGGTAATTACCCGTGATGTCTTTGATGCGGCCCTCTCCTTGGAAAACAAAGAGGTGGTCAACCATTTTATCCATAAAATAGCGGTCGTGGGATACAACAATGAGACTGCCCTGGAACAAGCGCAGGTGCTCCTCCAATACAGACATCGCAAAGATGTCGAGGTCATTGGTAGGTTCATCTAGGATCAAGAAGTTTGGGTTGAGCATCAGTACCCTAAGTAGCTTCAGGCGGCGTCTTTCTCCTCCACTCAGCTTGTGCACAAAATGATAGTGCATGTCGCGAGGGAACAAAAAGCGCTCGAGGAGCTGAGCTGCAGACAACTGACGGCCTTTTTCTAGTGGAATAAATTCAGCGACTTCACGCACCACATCAATGACTTTCATGTCCGGATCCACCTCAATTAAATCCTGAGAATAATAACCAAAAACAATGGTATCTCCGATGACAATTTTGCCGCTATCTGGCTCCGCTTCAGCGGTGAGCATTTTGAGGAAGGTTGTTTTGCCCGCTCCGTTATTACCTACAATACCGAGGCGCTCCTGACGCTGAAAATGGTAACTGAAATCATTGAGCATAATGCGCTCGCCAAAAGCTTTAGAAACTTTATGGAATTCAACGATTTTTGTACCCAAGCGCTCCATTTTGATCGGGAGCTCTAGTTCATCTTCGTCGAGTCGTTGGTTGGCTACTTTTTTCAGATCTGAGAAGGCGTCTACCCGCGCTTTTTGTTTGGTGCCGCGCGCTTTGGGCTGACGGCGTATCCAGTCTAGTTCCTTGCGAAAAGTGTTTTTGGCCTTTTCAATAGTAGACTGCAGTTGGTCTTCGCGCTCTGCCTTCTTTTCTAAGTAGTAAGAGAAGTTGCCTTTGTAGCGGTAGATCGTTTGGTCGGCAAGCTCTAAAATGGTATCGCAAACGACCTCTAAAAAATAGCGGTCGTGGGTCACCATTAGCAAGGTGAGCTGAGAAGCAGAAAGGTATTGCTCGAGCCATTCGATCATGTCGAGGTCGAGGTGGTTGGTGGGCTCATCGAGGATCAAAAATTCTGCTTCTGAAAGCAAAACTTTTGCCAGTGCCACGCGTTTCTTTTGCCCTCCCGAGAGCTGCCCCACTTTTTGCGTAATGCCGCTGAGCTTGAGTACAGAAAGTACTTGCTGAACTTTGACTTCAAGATCCCATGCTTGGTGTTCGGTGAGCTCTTGATAGAGGTCGCCAAGTTTGGCTTCGTCATTGGCTAAGAGCGCGTCAGTATAGGCTTTGATGAGCTTGATTTCCGGCAAATCGTGATCCAATACGGCATCTAGTACACTGAGCTCCGGATTGAGGTCTTCGGTTTGCTCCATAAAGGCGATGCGCAATTCTTTGCGAAAAGTAACCGTACCGCTATCGGGCGGTTCGAGCCCAAGAAGGCAGCGCAACAGCGTAGATTTACCCGCACCGTTTTTGGCGACAATAGCTACTTTTTGGCCATGTTCAATACCAAAGGTGAGATCAGAAAATAGGAGGCGTTCACCATAAGATTTGGTGAGGTGTTCGACGGAAAGAAAGTTCATAAGTTAACGCAGGCGGTCTAGAGATTCGAGGATTTCTTTGTCTTTTTGAACCCCTTTTAAAGCAAAGTAAGTAAATGGTAGGCCAACAACGGCCATATAATATCCGATGCCTAGTTGGATGCCAACGGCAGACGGAACAAGTACACCCAAACTTGCCGTTACTAAAATAGCAATGAGGCCAGCGGCGTAGATCCAAAACACGAGACGGGCCAATCTGAATTGTTTTTTCAGATTTTTGTAGGACATCATGGCGTAATAGATGAAGAGCACAAATAAAATCACAAAATAAAAGAGCACCGACCCTTGTATGTTTTCAACCTTGCCCTGAGCTGTTTTAGCAAATTGAACGCCATAGACGGAATATGCAAAGTAGCCTTTGTTGGCTGTAAATCCAAAGATTTCAACTCCTGAAAGCAGTGCTGACAAAAGGAGCATGACAATGATAAAATAGACGGTTTGAATGCGTTGAATCATGAGAATAGGGTATTGCGTTGTTGTCTAAGGTAAAAGTCGAGCAGCACAATTTGCGCCATTGCCGTAACAATAGGAACAGCTCTTGGCACCACACAGGCGTCGTGACGACCTTTGATTTGTAAGGCGCTCAGGTCGCCATCTTTTTGAAGGGTTTCTTGGGACTTTTGAATGCTGGCCACAGGCTTGAATGCCACGCGAAAGCTGATCGGCATACCGTTGGAAATACCGCCTTGGATGCCGCCAGAAAAATTAGTCTGCGTGCTGCCGTCGGCATTGAAGCGGTCGTTATGGACGCTGCCTTTCATGCCAATTGCTGAGAAGCCGCTGCCAATTTCAAAACCTTTGACCGCATTGATAGAAAGCATGGCCTTGCCGAGTTCTGCATGAAGTTTATCAAATACAGGTTCGCCCCAGCCTGCAGGCACTCCTTTGAAAATAGCGCGGATTGCCCCGCCGGTTGTGTCGCCCTCCTTTTGAAGATCCGACACATATATTTGCATTTGTTCAGATACGCTTGTTTCAGGACAACGGAGTGGGGAACTTTCAATTTGCGCTGTCTCATACCATTGTTGTTCGGAAAGCTGATACGGACCAATTTGATCTACGTAACAACTGCTCTTTACACCAAGCTGATCGAGTACTTGGGCAGCCAAGGCACCAGCCACTACGCGGCAAGCTGTTTCTCGGGCACTGCTCCGTCCACCGCCTCGGTGGTCTCGGATACCGTATTTTTGCTGATAAGTGTAGTCGGCATGTGAAGGCCTGAACACATCTTTGAGGTCTTGGTAGTCTTTGGAATTTTGATTTGTATTTTCGATGACAAAAGCAATGGGGCTTCCGGTGCTTCTTGCTTCAAAAATTCCTGAAATAAAAGAGACTTTATCCGCTTCATTTCGAGGTGAAACCAATTGGTTTTGACCTGGTCTGCGCTGGTCAAGCGCCATTTGAATGCGTTCGATGTCTATTGGAAAGTTGGAAGGAAAACCTTCAATGACTCCGCCAATTGCCACGCCATGAGACTCCCCAAAAGTGGTGAGTTTGTAAATTTGACCATAGCTCGAACCTGACATGCCACAAAGGTAAGGAATTTGGATGGTTAATCTTTTTATATTTGGACATGCGAATTCTACTATTTTTTGGTGCCGGACTGACCTTTTTGTGGTCTTGTGCACCTGCACGTTTTGTCGAACCACTGAAAAAAGGTGAAGAAGTGATCAGCGGACACTTCGGTGGGCCAATGGCTAAAATTCCGGGCATTGGCGTAATCCCGATTCCATTTAGTTCTGTAGGCTACGGCCGCGGCCTCACCGACCAAACAACTGTTTTTGGCAACCTCCACCTCACCTCTCTGGCGTTTGGCGTTGGTCAGTTTGAACTAGGTGCCTCCCAAAAATTGTGGAGCACCGACCGCATGGGTGTTTCGGGCCAACTCAATACAAATATTTTGATCGATTTCTACACAGGTGCCAACCGCATTTGGCCACAACTAGATGCCAACTATTATTACAAATATGGACGTCAATGGAAACCAGAAAAACTCGATAAAATGTGCACGGTTTACCATGCAAATTATAATTTTTTCTACGCGGGTATTTCGAACTGGTTTGATTTCTACGGCACCGAATCACAGGGCCGACCCAATGAGCAACTCTGGATTCCAAGTTTGCAATTCGGCCACCAATGGATCCGACCTAAATTCAGTTATCAAGCCGAAGTTAAAATTTTGGCGCCGCTCGAATCCAATGAAAACATCGTAGTACCTTACCCAAGTATGCTACAGAATCGCGGAGCCACAGGGCTTTATTTTGGTATCACTTATCGCTTGTAAAGATGAAAAATATTGTAATCATTTTGTTTATTGCCCTGACTGCGCTTGCTTGTCGCAAGCGTTTGGATGGCTTTTTATTCAATCCGAGTCAGATCGAGAGCTATCAGCTCGATGCCTATCAAGGTGAATTGACCTTAGATTTAGCAGGTGAATTTGGTGTGCCGGACTCCATGATCCATCATTTGGAATGGAATGTTGAACTCGAGGAAGGTAGTGCCAAAATGAGTGCGATATATGTTGGCGATTTGGCCTCCATCGCAACAGATACCGTTATTTTATACTGCCACGGCAACAAAGACCACATGGATTTTTATTGGCCACGTCAAAAATTGTATGCCCATGCAGGCGGACTTGGTCGTTATGGCGTCTTGATGTTCGATTACCCTAGTTTTGGCCTCTCAGAAGGAAAGTCCAGCGAAGCAAACATGTACCGCACTACAGCGCGTGCCATCGAATGGCTCCAGACGCAGGGCCTGCAAAACGAACGCTTTGTGATTTTTGGTTTTTCTTTGGGCTCAGCGGCAGCCTGTGAAGTTGCGGCTCATCCTGCTGAATACGCACTTTCGCCGAGTAAGCTCATCTTAGAAGCGCCTTTTGCCTCGGCAGAAGTCATGATCCAAGATGCTGGGCTTTTGTCTATGCCGGGTTCATTTTTAGTCGATCTACTCATTGACAACGCCACCGAAATCAAAAAGATAAACATTCCATTGCTTTGGATACACGGCGAAGACGACAGCTTTCTAAGCGTCAAAAGCCACGGGCAACCCGTTTATGACAATAAAACCACAGGTTATAAAGAGGCCTATTTAATTCCTGGAGGCGAGCACGAAACCACACCATTTGTAGCTGGTTACCAAAACTACATCGACCACATTTCCACTTTTATCCAACTTTAATGTTGGCCAAGTAAAATGATTTTCATGCGTTGCTGTTGTGCGTCATTGCGCGCTTCTAGATAGTACACACCTGCACTCGCCTCTAGCTGAAGCATGAGGTTTTTATCCGTAGTGAGCCATTCACCAATGCGTTTTCCTTGTGCATCGAACAATTGCAGCTGTGTAGCTTCAGGGATATCTGAGATGTACAAAACGCCAGTAGTTGGGTTTGGATAAACCGCCAATTGCAGGGCTGCAGTCTCTGTAATTTGCGCGCAATCTTCAATAATAACCGTGAGTTGTGAAGATCCTGCACAACCAGAAAGCGGATCTGTAACCGTTGCCGTAAGTGTCAATGGGCCAAGCGCCAAACCTGTCGGGTCAAAAGAAAGCCCATTTACACCCAAACCACTTACCGTAGCATCTTGCGGCGTAACACTCAAGGCAACGGGGCCATCTTGTGCGCAAAGTACTAAATCGGTGTCGGCAATGGAAAGTCCGACTACAGGCGAAGCTTGAATAACAACTTGCTGCGTTGTGGTATTGGTACCAGCACTGTTTGTTACGGTGAGGCTCACTGTATAAGTTCCAGGCGCAAACACATTACTCGGGTTTTGCTCGATAGATGTAAAGCCGTCGCCGAAATCCCAAGCCCAAGAAGTCGGTAAGTTTTGAGATAGATCGGTAAATGAAATCGGGGTTCCGCTGCAAAGTACTGTCGGTGCTTGGAACTGTGCCACAGGGGCAACAGTTGGGCCCGCTTCGTTGTAATAAATAGAGAAATCATCGAAGTAAAAACCATCTTTGCGGGTGCCACCATCGGCTCTCAATTGAAAACGTACCTTGATGGACTGTCCTAGATAATCACTCAGCTGAATCTCTTCCTGCACCCAAGTGCTCTGAACGCCTTCCCAAACAGGCTGATTATTGGGCTGAACACTTCCATTTGCAGAAGTTCCTGCAACCGTATACAAACCACACTGACCAACCCATGTTGCGCCGTTGTCTGTAGAAACTTGCAATTGCACGTAGTCGTAGTCTGCTTCGATGTCCCATTTGGCCCAGAAGTTCAGTTTTGCAGCAGCGGCATTTGTGAGGTCAATAGTTGGGACGTAAGTATAAGTAGTATTGGCATTATTGACGTAATTACCTGTTGGTGTATCAGTAAATGAACGCGGTGCCGAAACAAAAGTAGATGTAGTTGTATTCCAGTTGCCTGTCCAGTTGGTAGCGGATGTACCGTTTTCAGTTACTTGCAGCGTGTAGGCCCCAAATGTTTTGATGATCGTGTCTTTTTTGATCCAATAGCCGTTGTCTGTCTGGAGGATATACTTGATTTGGTCGCCGAATTGAATGTTTGGATTGAGCGTGTAGGCAATTGCGCCTGTACCATTTTGTTGTAGCGCTAAGTCATGTACCACGGCTGCACCAACAGTTGTGATGTTTTGCAGTGGCACAATGCTCACGGTAACGGGTCCGTTTTCACGACCCAATCTTCTGGCTTGGTGCGTGAAATTGCCACTCAATGCAGCAATATTACTCGGATCTTGGTCTGTAGTCACTACATAAATTCCGGCTATGTGCGCAAGAATGAGGTTGGGATACACCATTTCTTGACACGTCGCGTTGATCTGTGAAGAAGGTTGCCAAAATGCTGTTCCTACTTCAGGGGTGTGTGCAAACATGGTGTCTTTAACGCCAACGCCGATGTCCACTTTGTACATGTAGTCGTCGGAATCTCCTGACGCTGGATACAAGGCAGAACTCTTGATTGCACCATAGCCATTGTATTCCACCATCAAATTGGTGTACTCTTGGAAATAATCGTGGTGATCTGCAAACTCGGCGGTGGTGGTGCCGATCGGGAAGAGAATGTCTTCTGCGTAGGTATGTGCATTGAAGGCCGTGACAAATTTGTTGTTTTGCACCAACCAGCGCATGGCCTGTGTTTCAGGCTCTGAGAAAGCAGCTGTTCCGCAGTATGTTTCGTTGGATTGTGTAAAGGAGGTACCTGTAGTACCCCAGCCGTAGCTATAGTTGCGGTTGAGGTCTACGCCGTAAGAACCACCGGAGTTCAAACGGCGGTTTTTGCGCCACATGCCGCCACCATTCGGGTTGGTGGTTTGGTTGTGTACATAGCCGTCGGGGTTGATACACGGTACAAAATATAGCTGCATGTGATTGACCAAATAGGTAATTTCTGAATTGGTGCCGTAATTTTCGAGCACATACCACATAAAGAAAATGGTTTCCATCAAACTCATGGGTTCGCGCGCATGGTGAATTGCTGTATACAATACTTTGGGCTCACCGCTTTCGTCTATGTTCGGATTATCTGAGATGCGCACGTGGTAAAGTGGACGATTTTGGGCAGTTAAGAAAGTAGATATTGGCGCTTTGGCGGTGATCAAATTAGGATACGTGGCCACCATTTCGTCGAGTTCTGCCAACATTTCTTCGTATTTCAAGTAGCCGCCCATTGTTCCCAAATTGAAATGAGTCGGGACCGCTGGGTTAAAGCCAGCACCCGCGCCACCCGTTCCCGAACAACTGACGTTCTTCAAGGCACCTGATTCTTTTGTAGCAGGCTCCGCCAAGATTTGAACATAATAAGCCTGAACATCTTCGATCAAGACTTCATAAGTAAAATCATAGGCGTCCATGATTTGACGCTCTTCTTTGGAAAAATCAGAGATAAAAAAGACACCCTCTTTATGGATGCCGTGGTCAATCGTAACGCCCAAATTAGCGAGCTTGTTGAGCTCCAACTCATTGGCAAAAATCTTCAAGCGAGAATAGTCTTGCGCATAGCTCTGATTGGTGAGAATGGCCAAAAAGAGGGTCAGGAGCGTAGTCAGCAGTTTCATATGTCGTAATTTAGAACACAAATAAACAGCATTTTCTGCCAAAACGCAATTTTTTATACGGACTTTGGCAACCTTCTCGCTTTTAGGTAGTTTATTATTTTGAGATTGCACCCGATTGTGTTAAATTTACTCGACGCATGTACTTAATAAGACTCCTTTTTTTGCTCGGTTTTTTTCAAACCGCCTTTGCGCAAGAGCTCTGGATGTACCCAAATCAGGGGCAATGGGACAACCGTATTTTATACAACATACCACTGTCCTCCGGACGGCTGTACATTGAAGAACAAGGACTTACTTATTTTTTATCCAACGCCACTTTTCACAATCACGAAACCAAAGAAGCACATGATCATGAAGATGGCACCGCTTATCATGCCATCAAACATCATTTTTTACATGCTCAGCAGACCGCTTTTACCGCTCAAGATTCGAGTACGCATTACCACAATTACTTCATTGGCGCAGACCAAAGCAAATGGAAAGCTAACGTTCACGGCGTTCGCCGCTTGACTGCCAACCATTTTTTTCAGGGTGGTGACTTAAACTACCTCATAGACAAACAACAATTTGCTTTTCATCTTCAACTAGATCCACAGGCAGATATCCACCAATTTGATTTTGAACTCATCGGTGCGGACTCTGTTTTTATCGACGCTGCGGGCATGCTGCACCTCACGCATCAATTCGGAGAAATCACCTACAGTGCTCCAAAAGC
>JBFYPV010000051.1:0-6063 GCA_041303085.1 Crocinitomicaceae bacterium | reverse complement strand
AACGCCGATGTCTGTATGTTCATGATAGATGCCGCCGAAGGGATTCAAAAACAAGATTTGAGTATCTTTTACATGTGTGAAAAGAACTCAAAAGGCGTGGTTGTTTTGGTCAATAAGTGGGACCTCATCGAAAAAGATCAAAATACCATGATCAAGTTCGAGGCCAACTTGCGCGAGCAACTGGCTCCTTTCAATGACGTGCCTATCATCTTTACTTCGGCTATAGAAAAGCAGCGCATTCACAAAGCGCTCGAAACAGCCATGCAAGTATTTGAAAACAGAACCCGTAAAATTCCAACCCACGAACTCAATGAGGTCATGCTCGAGGTGATTGCACAAACGCCGCCTCCTGCCATGAAAGGTAAATATATCCGCATCAAGTTCGTGCAACAGCTGCCTACGCACTCCCCAAGCTTTGCTTTCTTCTGTAACTTACCACAATACCTCACAGATGCCTACAAGCGCTTTTTAGAAAATCGTTTGCGCGAGCATTTCAATTTTGAAGGGGTGCCGATCCGCATTTTCTTCCGCAAGAAATAAGCAATAATCAAGCATTTATTGCAACAAAAAAGGCGAGCTATTGCTCGCCTTTTTTGTTGATAAGAGTTCGGAATTATCTGATGAGATTCAGGTTTCCGGTGACAATCTTGCGATAGTCATTTTCTTTGGTTTCGAATTGTAATTTCCAAGTATACATACCTGCCGGAACTTTGATGCCGTCTGGTCCGTAAGTGCCATCCCAAGCTTGGGTAGCATCTTTGGTTTCCCAAATGACTTCGCCCCAACGGTTGAAGACCGCTAATTGGAAGGCGTACGGATCAAATCCTGTAGTAAAGATGGCTTGCCAAGTTTGGTTGTGCTCATCTTCGTCTGGAGTGAAAGTATTCGGCACATAATAAATAGGCTCGGCAATGACAGGTAAATTCAGTTGGTATTCGTCTGAGCAACCTAGTGAAGTGTACGCGGTTAGCGTGACGAGTAGGTTTTCTGAAACACCCACGTACATGTGGTTAGGATTTTCTTCAGTGCTCGTGGTGTTGTCATCGAAGTCCCAAACATAAGTGAGGGCACCAACTGAGTTATTGACAAACTGAATCGGCATGGTGCTTTCGGTGAGTGCACCAGGCAGCGCAGCGAAAGAAGCTTCTGGGTAGCTTTCCATGTAGATGTAGTCGTTGTAGGTAGTCGTTTCGATACAGCCCAATAAGTTGTACTCCAAAGTGATGTCGTGGTAGCCACTTGCATCAAAAGTGTAAGAGAAGTTGCTGCCCTGACCAATTTGGGTTCCGCCCCAAGACCAAGTATATACAGCTCCTTGAACCGCTCCGATGGTTGAGAGGTTTACGAGAAGTGGATTACAGCCCGATAACGTATCGGCAACAAATACTGGTGGAACAGCAGGCACGATAGTGATCGTCATGTCTACGGTGTCGCCGCATTGCCCTGGATCTGGGAAGAACGTATGGGTAAGGATGCCTGGGATAGACGCATCGATATTTGGTGGTGTCCAGGCGCCGGTAATGCCTGGTACGTTGTTAGACGTAGTTGGGAAAATCGGATTGGCATCGTCTTGACACAACTGCGGTATTTGCGTGAACTGCGGCACAATAAGTGGGTCTACCGTGATGGGGAAGGAGAGGGTAGAAGCACATTGGTTCGGGTCTGGAGTGAACGTGTAGTTCACGGTGCCCGGTGCAGTGGTGATAACCGTTGGGTTGTTCCAGCTTCCTGTGATCAGCGGCCCATTCAAGTAGCTTGTGGTGTTGGTCGCGGTTGTTGGAATCACAACGTTGGTCATGTACTGACAAATTTGCCCCATTGGATTGAACTGTGGTGTAGTGAGCGCATGTACAACGATATCCATGGTTGCTGGGAAGGCGCATTGACCTGCCGTTGGGGTAAAGGTGAAGGTAAAGGTGCCTGCATTTACTGTCGAAATGGTTGCAGGGCTCCAAACACCTGTGTAAGGAATGTTGTTGGTAGAAGTTGCCGGTAGGGCCGGAGCAACGCCATTGATACACAAATCTGGAATCTGGTTGAACGTAGATTGTTCGTTAGGTAAGATTTGAATGTTCATGGTGGCTGGTGTCGCACAAATACCTGCATTTGGGGTGAAGGTATAGGTAGTGGTTCCAGAGTTTGCGGTATTGATTGCAGCCGGGTTCCATGTACCTTGGATGACAGGATTGTTTGTGGAGAGGTTAGGCAAACCTGGTGCTGCAGCATCTTCACAAATAGGCGCAATCTGGTTAAAGGTTGGCACAATTGGGGTGTTGACGACCACAGTTGTTGAAGCTGTAGAAATACAACCTCCTGCATCATAAGTAACGGTATATACACCGGCCATTGCTGCGGTGCAGTTAGGAATGCTTGGGTTTTGAAGGTTTGAAGTAAAACCATTAGGCCCAGCCCATGTGTAGGTAGGGGCACCACTTGTAGCGGTGAGGTTGATTTGACTTCCAACACAGAAAGGCCCGTTGTTGGCAACTGTGATAGAAGTAGAACCAGCTACATAAGTAATGACAACTTGGCCATGGCCTGTTTGGAATCCTTGGGTGCAAGTTCCTCCAGCTGGATAAAAGCTTGAACCGCCGCCGCCGCCGCCGCCGCCATTGGCACCGGCACAACAGTTGTCAGCACCTCCGGCTCCGCCGCCGTAATAACCGCCGCCGCCGCCGCCGCCAGACGCAGTGGCATAAAAGCCTCCATTTCCGCCTTGACCTATTGTTCCAGTGAAACCAATTTGTCCGCCGCCCCATGCAGGGCCTCCATTTCCGCCAGCAGTTTGGGTACCGCCACCACCGCCTGTTCCGGTAAATGGAGAACCAGTGCCTGCTTGGCCGGTAGCACAGCCACCTTGGCCGCCTGTCGCTTGATAGTTGGTTTGACCCGAACCGCCTGAACGGCCGCCGCCGCCGCCAGCAACCACAATGCGGTTGTTCATGGCATATGGCGCAATACGGATGTCGGATGCTCCGCCGCCGCCTTTGGATTCGTATTGGGTATTTGAAGGGCTAGCTTGTCCGTTTCCTCCGCCGTTCCAGCCGCCAGCAGGGCCAGTTGGATTGCCGCCAACGCGGATTTCCAAAACTTGACCAGGTGTAACGGCAATGCTCGGGTGTTGCACACGCGCACCGTTACCTCCTTGACCAGAACCCACAAAAGGAGTGGCCAAGATGCCGCCACCTTTTGCACCGCGCACATCTACTTGAATAGAATATACGCAGGGCGGAACAGTCCATGTTTGGAGTGCACCTGTGTAATTAAAGGTAACAGATTGTTGTGCCTGTGAAACGAATGTGGAGAGGGAGAATAAAGAGAAGATAATCTTCTTGAACATATGCTTGTAGGTTTTGTAGGTAGGCAAATTTAATTTAAATAATCTTGACTCAAGAACGTATTTCTTACGGAGAGGTTGCTTTTGGTTTGAAAAAAAGCATTGGTTCCGTAAATGCTGCAAGTTTAATTAGTTTCCGCGCTGCATTTGTTCTAGGCGCTGTTGGCGCTGCATCGGGTTTTCTCGGGTTTGTTCTTGTTTGTAAAGTTGGTAGCGCGTTGGTTGCATGCTGCGCGGCCAGGTGTTGTTATCGAGGTCGGTGTCGGCAGTTTCTAAGAATGGATCTAGTCTGAAAGAAACGACAGGTTGGTCGAAAACAAAAACCTTACTCACTTTGAGTTCTTCTATGCGCCAGATTTCTGCTGGAATGCGCGTCACTTTGGTGCTGCCATCGGCGAAGGTAGCCTCGATGATGAGCGGCATCACCAAGCCGCCAAAATTTTCAAAAGTAAGTTCGTAAAGTTGCTTGCCTGCGTTGAGGTAAGCCAGGTCTTCGGCGCTGGTTTTGGCTACAAAACCTTGGTAGGCTTTTTGGTCGAGGGCATCTACAGCGTAAATATTGCGCTTGCCGTAAAAGTCGTCGATTTGTGGGTCGCGCTCATTGACGGTCTGGCCAATCTCAGTTTGATTGCGTGTCACGCCAATATGGACGTCTTTTTGCGCGTCTTTGGACTGTAAAAAGGCCTTCTCGAGTTCTGGGTTTTGGGTATTGAGTTGAAACCACTTGACGTCCGTTACAGCGATGTCTACGTGGTCGGTGGAGTAGAACCAACCGCGCCAAAACCAGTCGAGGTCAACAGCTGAGGCGTCTTCCATGGTGCGGAAGAAGTCGGCAGGGGTCGGGTGTTTGAAAGCCCAGCGCTCGCAGTAAGTTTTGAAAGCGTAGTCAAATAGTTCGCGGCCCATTACGGTTTCGCGCAAGATGTTTAGTGCGGTGGCCGGTTTTCCATAGGCGTTGTTGCCAAATTGTTGGATCGATTCTGAGTTGGTCATGATGGGTGAGATGCCGCTGACGTCGCCTCGCATGTAGTCTGCGATCATGTAAGCTGGGCCGCGGCGGCTTGGGTAGTCGCGTTCCCATTCTTGTTCGGTGAGGTATTGCACAAAAGTATTGAGTCCTTCGTCCATCCAGGTCCATTGGCGCTCGTCAGAGTTGATGATCATCGGGAAGAAGTTGTGCCCAACCTCGTGGATGATCACGCCCCACATGCCGTATTTTTCACCTTCTGTATAGGTGCCATCGGCTTCGGGTCTGCCGCCGTTGAAGCAAATCATAGGGTATTCCATTCCAATCCATTTGGAATGCACAGAAATAGCCACCGGATAAGGATAATTAATGGTGTATTTAGAGTAAGTTTTAATGGTGTGTGCGACCAATTTAGTGGAGTAGCGTTCCCAAAGCGGGTTGCCTTCTTTTGGATAATAACTCATGCACAAAATGTCTTTGTTGCCGACGGTTTGCTTTTGTGCATCCCAAATGAATTTGCGGGAGCTAGCAAATGCGAAATCGCGGACATTAGTGGCTTTGTAAACCCAAGTTTTGGTTTTTTCAGCTTTGTCTTTTTCGGCAGCTTCGGCCTCGGCTTGCGTCACGATGAGCACAGGGCTATCCGATTTTTTAGCCAACTCATAGCGCTTGCGTTGCTCTGCAGTCAAGATACTCGCGTAGTTTTGGCATTCGCCCGTAGCGGCAACCACGTGATCTGCAGGAACTGTAATGCTCACCTCGTAATCTCCGAAAGGGAGCGTGAACTCACCGCGCCCGAGGAATTGTTTATTTTGCCAGCCCGTGACGTCGTTGTAGACGCACATGCGCGGAAAAAACTGCGCAATGGTATAAAGGTAGTTTTGGTCTGTTTCGAAATATTCGTAACCGGAGCGGCCACCTACTTGCATGCGGTCATTGATGTTGTACCACCATTTGATTTGAAAAGAAATGCTCTGACCCGGTAAGAGCGGCTTAGCTAAATCGATGCGCATCATGGTTTTGTTGATGAAGTATTTCATCGGCTGACCGCTCATGTTGGTGATCTTTTCAATTTTGAAACCGCCGTCGTAGTAGAAGTCGCGCTTGCGCAAATCGGAAACACTCTTGAAGTTTTCCATTTTTTCGACCTCAATGACTTTGCTATCCGCATTTTGGTCATAGATGTTTTGGTCGAGTTGCAACCAAAGGTAAGCGAGTGGATCTGGAGAGTTGTTGGTGTAGGTAATGGTCTCGACACCATCCAAGCGTTGTTTGGCGTCGTCGAGTACGAGCGTCATTTTGTAATCAGCTTTTTGCTGATAATAGGCGTGGCCGGGTGCTCCTGAAGCAGCGCGATAGCTATTGGCTGTTGGCAAGAGTTGGTCGAGCTGTGCAAATTTGGTTTGGGCTAAAAGAGCCGTGCTGGAAAGGGTTAAAATAGCGATCAGTAATTTTTTCATGGCTTGAGGGGAATATTTTGTAATGCTTTACCCTGAATAAAATTCAGGGTTTCTTTTTGGTTTCTGTAAGTAAAAGTCAGTTTGTTTTGCTGCGCCGGAAAACGCTCCATTAGGGCATCAAATTGAAATTGTACTGGATTGTAAAAGGCGCCTGCCGATGAGGAGACATAGCATTCTATTGTGCCGTTGAGTTGGGTAACAATTCCTTCAAGGGTGAATTGGCTTCGGCAAAAAGCGTCTACGGCATTGGAATCTAGGGCGCAACCGTAATTGATTTGAAAATGTTGATTGATGTAGTT
>JBFYPV010000050.1:0-3751 GCA_041303085.1 Crocinitomicaceae bacterium | reverse complement strand
GCTTGATGCACACAATAAATGCGTTGTCTACAAAATAATCCATGCCGCCATGGCCTGAAGTCTCGGCAGCGGCGGCATTTTGTTTCCACAATGGGTGGTCGTGTGCCTCGAGCCAAGATTTGGTGTTGTCCCAGCGATGCGAATGCTTCATGGCATCTTCAAAATAGATGTGGCCTTGTTCGGGGTCGCCCCAGCCGAAATCTTGCCAAATGCCTTTGGTTCCTTGCACCCTGAAACCCAAATTATAAGGGCGCTGCAAGCTGGTGTCGTGCGTCAGGATGATGGTTTCACCGTTGGCACATTGCAAATGGGTAGTTACGACATCGCCTTGCTTGAAAGTGATTTGTGCGTTGGGGTGATTTTCACCGCCCTTCGGATGCTTGACAATATATTCGTGTAGGCCGCGCGCTTTGCTAGAGAAGGAACTTAGGCGCACCAAGCGGTTGCCGCGATTGAGGTCGAGCATAGTGGCAACAGGGCCTAAGCCATGTGTGGGGTAAAGTTCGCCGTTGCGGTTCAGGTAATGATTGGTGCGCCATGCGGCTTCACTGTATCCTTTTTCACCGAATTCAACTCCTGAGTTGTAGGCGCTTTTGCCGTCGTTGAAGAGCACGCCGCGCAGGTCGTGTTCGTAGCCGCCTTGTGCGTGTACGATTTCACCAAAGAAGCCCTTGCGCACCATATTTAGAATGGCCATCACGTCGCGGCGATAGCACACGTTTTCTAATGGCATGATGGGTACTTTGGTTTGTTCGGAGGTCTTGACATAAGCCCAGCAATCTGCTAATTTCATGGCGCCCCCTACTTCCATCCCGACAATTTTACCCGCTTTCATGGCAGCAATGCCATGTGGCAAATGCCATTCCCATGGAGAAGAAACGAATACGGCATCAATATCTGTTCGGGCGAGTAAGTTGTGGTAATCTTCTGGGCCATTTTGATAAACCGCAGGCGCAGGACGCCCGGCTTTTTCAATCAAAGCCAACGCATCTTTGATCATGCGTGGATCTGGATCTGCGAGCGCGACGATATCTACATCTGAGCGCTTGAGCATTTCTTCTATGTGTGTCTGGCCGCGAAAGCCGGTTGCGATAAAGCCCAAACGAACGCGCGTTTTGTTGCCTGCATCAAAAGAAAGTACTTGTTGAGGGAGCAACAAAGCACCGGCACCAACAACACTTGTTTTTTGGATGAAATCTCTTCTTTTCAAGTTTTTTTTCTTGAAAGATAAAAAAAAAGCCACATTTTAGAGCGGCTTTATGAGCATAAAATGTCGCTATAAACTACTTGGTGAAATCAAAATTGTACACAACGGATGTCCAAAGGGTATGATTTCGCTCCATTTGAACACCATTCGCTTTGATGACAAATTGATTCAAGTATCCCAACTGAATATTCAAATTTGAATCAAACTTATAGCCAACAGCCGCAATGAAGCGATTTTGGTCCAGGATGTTTTTAGCTATTCCCTTTCCAAAACCGAGAAAAACCTCATCATTGACATTCATAAAGAACCCTTTTCCTTGTGCGAGGTAGGTTTTTTGCAAGGGAATAATGCATTGCGCGCGGTAACGAATGCGCTGGCGAAACATGGTATCGATCCAGCGCTGCTCCAAGCGATAACGGTGCTGTATTTGAATGGAGCCATACTGCGCCTTGAGGTTCACTTGTTGCCACAACCTTTGCTCCTGCGTTTTTGCAGCGAGCGGTTGTGAACCGTATGGGTAAGAAATGATCCAACCATAACCTCCAGAAAAAGTACAGTTGGGGTTCAGGCGGTAATCAAGACCTACTCGGGCCAAAGACTGCTGCCATTTGGCAAAACCGTCTGCTCTGCGCCATTGATATTCCGTATGTAAGTCCAATTTGCTATTGAGCTTGTGATTGCCTTGATACACCGCCCAACCATGGATTTGGTCGTCGACAGTGTTTTGAGCCTGACTGGCAAAACGCACAACAAGGCAGCATATGACTAAAATCTTTCTATTGATCATGCATTTTATCTGAGGTTTCAAAATTAGAAGAAGTAAAGAGTTATTCGCCAATGTGCGCGTGAGAATTTCACAGATTATCTATCTTTGCTTCTTATGCAATCAACAACAACTCTATCTAGCAAATCGCAAGCCTACATCGATTTAGAAGATCAGCATGGCGCCCACAACTACCATCCGCTTCCGGTTGTCCTGGAAAAAGGCGAAGGGGTCTATGTTTGGGATGTAGAGGGCAAGCGTTATTTTGATTTTCTTTCGGCCTATTCTGCCGTCAATCAAGGGCATGCACACCCAAAAATCACCCAAGCGCTGATCGATCAAGCCCAAACGCTTGCACTTACTTCGCGTGCTTTTTACAATAACTGCCTAGGCGACTACGAAAAATTCGTGACCAACTATTTCGGCTTTGACAAAGTACTCCCGATGAATACCGGAGCAGAGGCTGTCGAAACCGCCATCAAATTGTGTCGCAAATGGGCCTATGAAAAGAAAGGTATTGCCGAAAATCAAGCTCAAATTGTGGTTTGTGAGGGCAATTTCCATGGCCGCACCACCACTATTGTTTCTTTCTCCTCCGACCCAGACTCCAACAAAAATTTTGGTCCGTATCCGGCTGGGTTCATCTCCATCCCATACAACGACATGACTGCCTTGGCAGCCGCTTTGGCACAACCCAATGTGGCGGGTTTCTTGGTAGAGCCCATTCAAGGAGAAGCAGGTGTCTACACCCCCGACGACGACTACATGCGACAAGCAAGAGCGCTTTGCACGGCGCACAACGCTTTGTTTATCGCAGACGAAGTACAAACGGGTATTGCGCGCACCGGCAGCCTTTTAGCGGTATGCGGCAACTGTACCTGCGAAACCAAATGCGAACAGCAAAGCGCCACCTATGCAAGACCCGACATCTTGATTTTGGGCAAAGCCCTTTCTGGAGGTGTTTATCCGGTCTCTGCGGTGCTCGCCGATGACCACATCATGATGGTGATCAAGCCAGGTCAGCATGGTTCCACTTTCGGTGGCAACCCCATTGCAGCTAAAGTAGCCATTGCTGCACTTACGGCTGTCGATGAAGAAAACCTCATCCAAAATGCCCGCCAGTTAGGCTCCCTCTTTCGCAAAGAAATGCAGCGCATCATCGATCAAAACCCTTTATTGGTAAAAGTTCGCGGCAAAGGCTTGCTCAATGCAGTAGTTGTCAATGACACCGAAGATTCAGACACCGCTTGGCGTTTGTGCGTGGCCCTCAAAGAAAACGGTCTTTTGGCCAAGCCTACCCACGGCAATATCATCCGCTTTGCGCCACCGTTGGTCATCACAGAAGCGCAACTCCTTGAATGCGTCGCTATCATCGAAAAAACAGTTCAACATTTCACTAAATAAACATACTTTGGCACAACCTATCAAATTTGGAACCGATGGCTGGAGAGCTATCATTGCTGCAGACTTCACGGTCGCAAACGTAGCGCGCGTTACCGAAGCAACCGGTATTTGGCTCAAGGAACGCTTTGAAAACCCTACGGTTGTTATTGGCCACGATTGCCGTTTTGCAGGCGAACTTTTCATGGAAACAGCTGCCAAAGTTTTACTGGCGCAGGGCATTCAGATCAAAATGGCCCGCGGGTTTGTCTCTACCCCAATGATTTCCTTAGCCGCCAACCAATTGGGCTGTGAAATCGGCATTATCCTGACTGCCAGCCATAATCCACCATCTTACAACGGATTCAAACTCAAAGCCAAATTTGGCGGCCCATTAGAGC
>JBFYPV010000049.1:0-5777 GCA_041303085.1 Crocinitomicaceae bacterium | reverse complement strand
TAATGACATCGCCTGGCGCATACGCGTTGCCACCCGGACGGTTGTCTGTGGCGGGCAAGAGCGCTACAATATGCACTGGTAATTTTTGCAAAGCCGCTAAATAAACAACAGCTGCCATGGTAGCCGCGCCCGCCATATCGCCTTTCATGGTGTCCATGCTGCCTGGCGTTGGTTTTAGGCTGAGGCCTCCGGTATCGTAAACAACACCTTTTCCAACCAACACAATCGGTTGTTTGTTGGTGGCATTTTTGGGCTTGTATTCTGCAATGGTAAATGTAGGCGGGTCAATCGAGCCTTTGTTCACAGCTAGTAAACCGCCCATTTTGAGGGTTTCGATTTGCGTTTCTTCGAGTACTTTGACATCAAAGTTGGCTTCTTCGCCCATCTCGACAACCGCTTGCGCAAGTTGTTCGGCGTTGAGATGTGAGACTGGGGTATTGACGAGGTCGCGCGCTTTGAACACCGCTTTGGCCATGTGTTGGAGCTCGGTGATTTGTGCTGCACTGAGCGCCGCTTTGATCACTACTTCGGTAAATTTGGCCACTTCAGGTTTGCTGAAATGTTGGGTAAAGCGGTAGCTCGACAGCAAAAGACCTTCGAGCAAAGCATACGCTTCATCAGGAGTTCCGTTTTCGAGTAAAAGCGACGGTTGGGCGTCGTGTAAATGTTTTTCTATAGAGTGGGCATGAATGCGAATTTGTTCTAAATCTTGACCTTCTTGGATCTCAAAAGCAAAGCCTTCTTGGGTCTTGAAATAGTCGAAATCTTTGCCGCCGTCGGTTTTCGCGACAAAACGAACAACTGCATTTGGTGTATTTTTTGATTTTTTAGTGAGAACTAACATCTTGTTGATTTTGTACAAAGTTAAAAAGAATGAAGCTGCGCGCCCTTAAAATAATTCGCCGCTGTGCGCAATCAGAAATTTGTCGATCAAACGCGGTATCGGATGGTCTGTCAAGGCTTTTAAATCGAGCATTAGATAATTTGAGTTGAAATTTTCTTTTGGCGTTGTTTTGATAAACGAAGCTTCAATCCTTTGATGCGTCAAGACGTGCTGAAACCTTTCCCCAATGATTTGTTTGCCTTCTAAATATGCTTGCATTTCGTCGAGCGCAGCAAATTCTGTCAATGGAAACTCATAGAGCCCTTCCCAAATATCTTTTGGCCCTCTTTTCAAAAAAGCGAGTTCATTTTGTGTATTTGCCAGGATGTGATAGACAAAAAACCGCTTCCTGACCTTGACTGTTTTGATTTTAATCGGAAGTTGAGCAACCTTATTTGAAAGCAAGGCCACACACGATTCTTGGACCGGACAAATCGCACAATTTGGAGAAACTGGTTTGCACTGCAGTGCTCCGAATTCCATAATGGCTTGGTTGTGTAGCGCGGGGTTGTACTGATCCAACAGCTCGCCAGCCAGTGCTTCAAATTGACGCTTCCCCTCTGGCGAATTGATCGCTAAGTCTACGCCAAAATACCGACTCAAGACCCTAAAGACATTGCCATCCACAACCGCATGGGGCAAGTTGTAAGCAAACGACGCAATAGCCGCAGCCGTGTATGGCCCAACGCCTTTCAATTTGAGTAAGTCTTGATAGGTCTTTGGGAATGCACCATTGTGCTCCGATGTAATCTGTTGGGCAGTTGCGTGTAAATTGCGCCCGCGGCTGTAGTAACCCAAACCCTGCCACAAATTGAGTACTTCTTGTTGTGAAGCGTTGGCCAAATCTTGAACGGTCGGGAAGGCTTTTGTGAATTTCAGATAATACGGCAAGCCTTGATCGACGCGGGTTTGCTGCAATATGATTTCGCTCAACCAGATGAAATAGGGGTCTTGGGTGTGTCGCCAAGGCAAGTCTCGCTGCTGCGCTTTGTACCACTCTTGAAGTGCTTGCCGAAGTGCGTTCATAATTTATTTTAGAAATTTTGTCCGAAAATTACGCATATATACTTTCTGTGGAGTATTTTTGCCCCCGCAATTAATCACCAAATCAATTAACTCAGAGATATGACAAAAGCGGATATCGTTGCAAATATTGCAGAAGAAACCGGATTGGAAAGAGCAGAAGCACTTCGTGCAGTAGAAGCTTTTATGAACAACATCAAAGCTTCTATGGCAGACGGAAAAAACGTGTACCTACGTGGGTTTGGAAGTTTTGTGGTCAAGGAGCGCGCTCAAAAAACAGGACGCAACATCTCTAAAAACACCACAATCATCATTCCAGCACACAACATCCCATCTTTCAAGCCTTCTAAAACCTTTGTAGACGAGGTTAAGAACAAGGTTAAAGTAAAATAAGTTTTCTTTTTTTCTGAAATTTGTATTACCTTTGCACTCCCTTAACGGGGGTGCATTTTTTATTTGTAACAAAGTACTAAACATATAACCTTCTCATTATGCCAAGCGGTAAAAAAAGAAAAAGACATAAGATGGCGACGCACAAGCGTAAAAAAAGACTTAGAAAAAATCGCCACAAGAAGAAGAAATAATCCTTCTTTCTTTCATGTAAACGCATAGAGAGCTCATTGATATTTCTTTGAGCTTTCATTGTTTCACCTATAAACAATTTCAAGTGAATTTAGAACTCGTTGTAGACGCCCGTTCAAACGGCGTCTGGATAGCATTGCTACGCGACGGGAAGTTAATTGAGTTGCACGAAGATCGCGGCAACACAGACTTCTCTGTAGGCGACATCTATCTCGGACGGGTACGTCGTGTTGCCAATGGCCTCAACGCGGCTTTTGTTGATGTCGGATATGAAAAGGATGCCTTTTTACATTACCACGACCTCGGCCCACAATACGTATCTTTCTCAAAATACGTAAAAGAAAGCATCAACGGAAAGCAAAACGTTGCAGACCTCCAATACTTCAAACTAGAAAAAGAAATTTCAAAAGAAGGTAAAGTATCCAATACCTTGTCTTCTTCCCAAGCCATCCTTGTTCAGGTGGCCAAAGAACCTATTTCTCAAAAAGGCCCACGCTTGAGCTCCGAAGTGACGCTCGCTGGCCGCTATCTAGTTCTCGTACCCTTTTCAGAGAAAATTTCTGTGAGTCAAAAAATCAAAGACAGCGCCGAAAAGGAGCGTCTAAAAGAACTCATGGACCGCATCAAGCCCAAGAATTTTGGTGTCATTATTCGTACCGTTGCCGAAAACAAATCGACCGCCGACCTCGAGGCCGATCTCAGCAACCTTTTAGAAAAATGGCGCACCCTCCACGCGAACCTCAAAGGTGCTCAACCACCAAGACGCGTTCTCGGAGAACTCAACACGACCAATTCCATTTTGCGCGATTTGCTCAATGGCAACTTTACCAATATACACGTCAACGATGAAACCATGGCCCTTCAAATGAAGGACTACATTTCAGAAATTGCACCAGGTCGCGAGAAAATCGTGCGTCACTACGACAACCGAATTGGTATTTTTGAACGCTTCGGCATCAACAAGCAAATCAAAACATTATTTGGTAAAAAAGTGCCGTTGCCAAGCGGAGGCTACCTCATCATTGAGCACACCGAAGCCATGCACGTCATCGACGTCAACAGCGGTAACCGCAAAGGTGCCGATGGCCAAGAATCCAACGCACTTTCCACCAACATTGAAGCAGCAGAAGAAGTTGCACGCGTGTTGCAGCTCCGCGACATGGGCGGCATCATCTGCGTCGATTTCATCGACATGCACGAGCGCGAAAACAACAAGATCCTCTTTGACAAAATGAAGGAATTCATGAAATCAGACCGTGCCAAGCACAACATGATTCCGCCTTCTAAATTTGGCATCATCGAGATCACGCGCCAACGCGTTCGCCCAGAAACCGATATCCAAACCCACGAAACTTGCCCTACTTGTAACGGCAGCGGCGAGGTTCAGGCCAGTATCCTTTTTGCCGAAGAAATCGAAAACAACTTGGCTTACCTCATGAATGATCGCGGCATGCGCGGCATTACCTTGCTGGTGCACCCGTATTTAGAGGCCTTTTTCAAGAATGGTCTTTGGAGCCGACAGTTGCAATGGCTATTCAAATTCAAAACCTGGATTCCAGTGCGCGGGGTAACTGCCAACCACTTATTGCAGTACACTTTCGTCGACAAAGAGAACAACGAAATACCGCTCTAAATGTCGGCGCCTCGTGCCTATGACCTTACACAAATGCTTCAGAAATCTGAGGCATTTTGTGCTTATCAGGAGCGCTGTAGTTTTGAAGTCATTGAAAAACTCAAGCGCATGGGCGCCGTGGAAGGAGAAGTATTGCAAGTATTGAACTCCCTAATTGACAACAAATTTCTTGACGACGTGCGTTTTGCCCATTCCTATGCGGTCGGCAAGTTGCGCATCAAGCACTGGGGCGTCAATAAAATCAAGCAAGGATTGCAACTCAAGCGCTTGGATCGCGACCTGATCGCACAAGCAGTTTCAGACTTGTATGAGCAAGAAGATTACTTTGGTATACTCAAAGAAGTAGCCGAAAGAAAATGGAGGGAACTCTATAAAGAAAAAGACCCCTGGATGCGCAAGCAAAAGCTGTTTCGCTTCTTGGCATCCAGGGGTTTTAATTACGACGAATTTTCAGATCTGAAATTCGAATAAAGCTTGTTTTATTTTGATTTGATAAGGGTAGTAGCGCCGCCGATCCAGTTGGCTGGCCCGCCAGCTTCGTAACCTTTAGATCCAATTTGAACTAAATTGGTTTTGCCGTCGCTGAGCTTTTCTGGCTTAACGAACCAACAAGTAGGGTAGCCACGAACGGCAAATTGTTGTTGGAGCGCGCGGTTTTGGGTTTTGATGGCTTCTGTTTGCGGCTTAGAGCGCGGGAAGTCTAGTTCTACAAGAACTACGTTTTCTTTCGCCCAGGCTTCAAATTCAGGGGTTCTAAATACTTCGTTTTGAAGGCGAACACACCATCCGCACCAGTCAGAACCGGTAAAAAATAACATCATTGGTTTGTTTTCTTTCTTCGCGACAGCCGTAGCTTCATTGACATCAGTGTACCAAGTGAGGGTCGCTTTTTGTGCAAAACTCAATTGAGCCACAACAAGCATCGTAAATAGAGCGATAGTTTTCATGTAATTTTTTTTCTAAAGTTAAGGATAAAACCGCCACTAGACAAAAACCGTGCAAATCTTCCTTACCTATGAGTGTTGTTAATTTTTTTTATATTCGTTTTCAAATTGCTAACCATGAAACTACAATTACTATTCTTTTTTTCTTTTATAAATCTTTTGATTTTCGCGCAGTTGCCTACCCAAACCGTCCGCGGAAACGTCTTTGACAGCGAAACCAACTTTCCATTAACAGGCGCCAAAGTACTTATTGAAGTTGCTGGTCAAAAATATATGGCTGCAGCTGGAACCGATGGTACGTTTTCGATCGCTAAAGTACCAGTAGGCAAGCATCAATTGAGTGCTTCCGCACCTTTTTATGACGCCAGAACACTCACGGTGGAGGTCAGTTCAGGACGAGAACTCATTGTTCAAATTCCTTTGCAAGAGAAGGTCTCAGAACAGCAAGAAGTACGCGTAGTGGGCCGCAAACAGGGAGAGGTCCTCAATGAAATGGCCGTGTTGTCTGCTCAGCAGTTCAGCGTCGAAGAAACCAACCGTTATCCGGGTTCGCGCATGGACCCCGCGCGCATGGCTTCTAACTTTGCAGGCGTAAACGGCGCCGACGACTCTCGCAACGATATCGTGGTGCGCGGTAACTCACCGCTTGGCGTCATTTACCGCGTGGAGGGCATCGACATCCCGAACCCAAACCACTTTGCCATTTCAGGTA
>JBFYPV010000048.1:0-5192 GCA_041303085.1 Crocinitomicaceae bacterium | reverse complement strand
TATACACCTGAAAAATTGGTTGATTCGTTGAAAACTGTAACTGAAAGCCATCTGCGGCTATTAATCGAGCCTGACGCTGTTTTTTATTTAGCACAAAAGCAGTGTCTAAATGAGGATAATGATCAAACTCAGCTAGAAGCAGGGGTTCGTTCGGGTCTCTATTTTCTGAGGTTTTTAAAAGTACACCAGAAGGTAGTTTTTCTCGGTTGAGCTCTAAGTATTTTTCTGTGAAGACAAAAGTTTGCGCATCTAAAACACTGCCCTGATGCCCATTCGGATTGAAATAACCGTGCTGGGTAGGGTTTACAATGGTATCTTCTATGGCGATGGATTCAATCTGGATGTCTAATTCTGTGTCTTTTAAGGTGTAGGTCACGGAGCAGTTTAAGACCCCGGGCAAATTGAACTTATCTTTTTCTTGCAGTTCGAAAGTGACGCTCGGGTGCGGATGCTGCTGGGTTGCTTTGATCTTCCAATTGTGGTTAGAGAAACAATGCTTTCCGCCGTGCAATAAATGCTGACCTTCATTGGCTTCAAATGACCAAGAATCTTCTCGCCAAGGAATAGTTGCATTAGCGACCCTTCCTGCAATCGGGCCAACGATATGGCCCATGTAAGCGTTTGAAGGAAAATCGAACGTTCTGCGATAGGTATTCCAATCTGAATAACCCAACACAACATCTCTTTTAATGAAACCAGGCAAGTCTATTTCAAAGCTTTGAAGGGTAGCACCAAAAGAAAACAAAGAAATCTTGGCGCAGGCGTTCGATAAAACCACCTGACACACCGGCTGCCCATCGAGCAGCTCATTCAAATCAATCAGTTGCAGCCCTGAGCTCATCTTATTTTTGCAGCCAATTTTTAAATAACCCGTGCCACTTTGGCAAAAAAGCACCCATTAATGGCACTAGAATAAGCGTTAGGGTCAGGGTTTTGAGTAACTGGTGCCATTCTTTCATCAGCGGAAAAAGCAAAAAGAATAGGATATTGATTAAAGGATAAATGAAAAGCCATGTAAGCAACATGAGTTTCCATTTGGGCGCGTGTTTTTGATTCATTTTCAAATATAAGCAGAATGCAACAAGAAAAAGCCTCTCATGCGCATGTGTAACTCATGTTACATAAAATAAGGTCGAACTTACGCATATTAGTTCTTGAAAAAGCTATTACTAACAAATTAACCCTATGAAAAGTTCATTTCAAATCGTCATTATTGGTGGAGGAAACGCCGGATTATCTGTCGCCTCTCAACTCCTGATCAAAGACAAATCTTTAGATATTGCTATTGTCGACCCAGCCGAAAAACATTACTACCAACCTGCCTGGACACTTGTAGGCGGAGGAACCTTTGACATTTCAAAAACAGTGCGCGCTGAAAAGGATGTCATTCCAAAAGGAACAACCTGGATCCAAAAAGGCGTTGCAAGTTTTCAGCCAGAAGAAAATAAAATTACCCTGCAAGATGGAACACAGTTGGGCTATGAAGCCCTCGTTGTTGCACCAGGCATCCAACTCAATTGGGATGAAGTCAAAGGACTCAAGGAAAATTTAGGTAAGAATGGGGTTTGTTCCAATTACAGTTTCGAAACAGCACCGTATACCTTTGAAGCAATGAAATCCTTGAAAAAAGGAAAAGCAATCTTTCACAATCCACATACACCCGTCAAATGTGGCGGTGCCCCACATAAAATCATGTATCTTGCCGCCGATTACTTCAGAAAACATGGCGTACTTAAAGACATTCAAATCGAGTATTGGAGTGGTGGAGCGCGCTTATTTGCTGTAGAAAAATATGAAAAAACCTTACTCAACGTGTGTAAACGCGCCAATATCCAACTGAATTTCTTCCAAAAACTGGTGGAAATCGACGGTGAAAACAAGCGTGCTAAATTTGTTGGTTTTGGCGAAAAAAATATGGATATCGAGACCTGGGTTGAATTTGACATGATCCATGTAACGCCACCACAATCTGCTCCCAATTTCATCAAGGAAAGCTCTTTGGCAAATGCCGCTGGCTGGGTAGACGTAGATAAGCACACACTTCAGCACGTGCGCCATGCCAATATCTTCTCGCTTGGCGATGCCTCAGGCTTGCCGACAAGCAAAACAGGTGCAGCTATCCGTAAACAAGCTCCTGTTTGTGTCGCTAACGTACTGAGCCAACTAAAAGGGCAATCCTTGGAGGCAAGCTATAATGGCTACACTAGCTGTCCGCTTGTTACGGCATATGGCAAACTTGTTTTGGCTGAATTCGATTACAACAACAAACCGCAAGAAACCTTTCCTTTTGACCAAAGCAAAGAGCGATGGAGTATGTTTGTACTTAAAAAGTATGTGTTACCTTGGTTGTATTGGGCAAAAATTCTCCCGGGTAAGGCTTAAAAAAGTTCGATATATTCAAAAAAAAGAGGAGCGCGCTCCTCTTTTTTTTATCCCAACGCCTGCTGCAAATCGAAAATCAAGTCCTGAGGATCTTCCACACCTATACTCAATCGCAATAATTTTTCTGTGATATTCATATGCAATTTATCTGCTGGCGGAATGTCCACATGGGTCATGGTGGCTGGGTGCTCAGCTAAACTTTCAGTAGACCCTAAACTCACTGCTAATTTAAAGAGCTTCAGCTTATTGAGAAAAGCAAATGCCGTTTTTTCATCGCCTTTGATGTCAAAACTGATCATGGCGCCCGGCCCGAGGCATTGCTCTTGATAAATAGCTTCTGTTCTCGGGTTTAGGTTTTCTTTGATGCCTAGAAAATATACTTTTTCTACTTTGGGGTGTGTCTGCAAGAAAGCGGCCACCAATTGCGCATTGGCTTGTTGGCGCTCCATGCGGATTTGCAGCGTTTCTAAAGAGCGCAAGAGCATCCAAGCGGTGTGTGGGGAAATCATGTTGCCCAAAAAGGTGCGTAGGGTCTTGACGCGGGTAATGACTTCGGCCGTACCCATTACTGCGCCAGCAATGAGGTCAGAGTGTCCGCCTAAATATTTGGTAGCTGAGTACAGCGCGATGTCAGCTCCTAGTTCCAAAGGCTTTTGCCAAAGCGGCCCCAAATAGGTGTTGTCAACGGCTACAAATACTTTATTTTGATTGTGTTGTGAATAGCGCGCACCCAATGCGACCATCTCTTTGATGGAAAACAAATCGTTGGTGGGGTTGGCTGGCGTTTCGACATAAACAAGAGCCAAATCTTTGCCCTTACCGCTGTCTTCTATGCGTTTTTCGATGGCTTCAAGGGAGTCGTGGACACCAAATTCTAGGGCGCTTATGCCAAATTTAGGCAAGACATGATGAATAAAGTGATGCGTGCCACCATAAACAGGCGCTGAATAAAGCAAAAGTGCGCCCGGTTTTAAAAATTCCAAAAGCACCGTTGAGATGGCGCTCATGCCCGATTCAAAAACAGCTGAACCCGCTGCGTTGTCCCAAAGCGTGAGGCGGTCTTCTAAGATTTCAAGGTTTGGGTTATTGATGCGGCTGTAGATAAGCCCGAGCTCTTCATTTGGACGGCTTTCGCGGTGGCCATAGGCCAATTCAAAAAAATCCTTGCCTTCTTCTGCGGTATTGAAGACGAAGGTCGAGGTTAAAAAAATAGGGCATTTGACAGCGCCTTGGCTGAGCGCTGGCTTATAACCGTGGCTCATCATTAAACTTTCAGGTTTCATGTATTTGTTGTTGATGTGAAGTAAAATTAAGCTTTCTTTTTGAATCGAAATTCTCGCTATTTTTGAAAATGCAAGTATGTGTTTATTGTGCCTCAAGTGGGCATATCCATCCCGATTATTTTGAAGCGACCTCGCAATTGGCTCATTTGTTGGTCGAAAACGAGGTAAAAGTTGTGTTTGGCGGTGGTTCGTCGGGCCTAATGGGTCAATTAGCCGATAGCGTTTTGGCCGCGGGTGGCCAGATTAAAGGCATCATGCCGCAGTTCATGAACGAAGTAGAGTGGGGGCATACCGGTGTTTCAGACTTCGTTTACACCGAAAGCATGCACGAACGCAAGGCCAAATTCCTTGAAGGCACAGATGCTCTGATCGCTTTACCGGGCGGCCCCGGCACCTTTGAAGAATTATTTGAGGCCATTACCTTGAAAAAACTTGCGCAGTTCACCAAACCAATTGTCATTCTCAATACGCGCGGCTACTTCAACGCTTTTAATTTACTTATGCAACAAGCAGTAGAAGAAAGGTTTATGTCCGATGAATTAAAGCATTTATTCACTATTGTAGACAGCCCAGAGGAGGTCTTGCCCGCCATTCACAACGCACAAGCCTGGAACAAAGGCCTGCACGATGCGGGGAGTCTAAGGTAACTTGATATCTTATTCTTATGTTAAATGATCTAGAGGGAGTTTCTATCCTAATTATTCATCGTAATATTGCGATATAGTTAAATAATATGGGCATTACCAAAACCGATACATACACCGACCAAACCTTAGCAGTTGCCAGTATTTTCAAGGCACTCGGACATCCGGCTAGAATTGCTATTCTCGAATTCTTAGCCAAACAAACCTCTTGTATTTGCGGCGAAATTGTTGCCGAATTACCACTTTCTCAAGCGAGTATATCTCGACATCTCGTAGAACTTAAAGCAGCTGGCCTGATCAAAGGAACCATCAGCGGCACCTCAGTTTGTTACTGCATCAATGAGACGCATTTTCCATTGATCAACACATTTATACAACAACTTCAAACACCAACCAATCAATCTTGTTGCTCATGAAAATCTCTCAATTCAAAAGTGCCTTGCAATTGGCCAAGCCAGCCGCAAGCCCCGTATTTCTTCAAACTTCAGGTATGAGCATCGCTGCGCATTACCACATCACCGAAATCGGACTCGTGCTCAAAAACTACGTCGATTGCGGCGGAGTAGTGCGCCAAGAACGAAAAGCTACCATGCAAATTTGGCTGGCCAACGATACCGATCATCGCCTAAGCACTCAAAAGTTGCTTGAAATAATTGAGAAGTCAGAACAGCTCTTCGGACTCAAAGAAGAAGAGTTAGAAGTGGAGTTTCAAGGCCAAACGATTGAAACCTACGGTTTGGTCGCGCAAGATTTCGGCTTTCAGTTTACAAGCAAGAAAACAACTTGTTTGGCGCCCGGGCATTGTGGCATTCCCAATGAGCTCTTACCTCAAGAAATGCAAGAAAAAACCAGTTGCAGCCCAGGTTCAGGCTGTTGTTAAAAA
>JBFYPV010000047.1:0-4670 GCA_041303085.1 Crocinitomicaceae bacterium | reverse complement strand
GCCTCGCCGTTCGGGTAGCGGTTAAAGACGCGCTCAATTAATTTGATACCGATATTGCTATTCACGCCAAAGTAAACAGAGCGCGTGGTCGTGAGCATGGCAACGGCCCCACCTGCCGGGTTGAGGTACAACCACTCCCCTGCTGATACGCGCTCGGGGTCGTCGAAACGCGTGAACTCGCAGGTCGCAGAAACAAAAAGGTGCAAAGCATGAATATTGCTCCAACTATTCACCTGATCTATCCCTACAACGCGTTCATCGGCCAAGCCGACCTCTCCACCATGGCCAATATAGTTGGCCACAAGTACACCGCGTTGGATATTGGCGTCTATGGCATTGGTCATTGCCGGAAAACGCTCACCACCAGCAGTTATGACTTTAGGAAAGGCATCCATGTAAAGCTTGTTATAATTGATTTCGGGGTTCAACATATTAGAGATGGCATATTGCGGCTCAGCATCTATATTGATGAAATACCCATTCTCACGGTTGTCGGTCATGACCAAGTATTGATTGCGCCAATCGCCGAAAGTTTTATCGGTTTGGGTACCCATACAACAAGAACTCGTAACCGGATAGAAATTGGAGCCATTTTTCATGTAATGCTCAATTTTATCTACCATTTGCTTGGCCTGCAAACTGCTGCTGACAATAATACGCCCTACACCAATATCCATCATATCTGCCGCGCTCATGCCCTCGGCATCATCTAGTAGGCCAAAAAAGTCATCTACCACCAAGGCATCTGTTGCATTTTCACTGCTGAGCATTTGATAGGTCACGATGAAATTATTGTTATTGGGCTCTCTGTTTTTAGGATCGTAAGTACCGTCGCCAAAAAGCAGTAGATACTTTGGCTTGGCGCTCGGGTCATTGAGCAAAGCGCGGTCATAAAACATCTTGACAAAACGGCGAATGGCGCCAGGATCTTGCATGCCCGAACTAAATTCATTGTAGATGGCTTGCGGCTGCACAACATGCACGGTGAGACCATTTGCGCGGTGCAATTCGGCTAAGCGATTGGCTTCTGATAAAAAATCTGGATGTGAAACCATTAAATAATCTACCAACGGAAGCTGATGCAAGTTTTGATACGAAACACTACCCACTTTTTCTGGCGTGAAAAACGACACACCACTCGCTATGACCATTTCCTTGTAGCCCGCTGCAGTTTTGAAAGTACCTTGATTGCCTTGAACGGTGAGCGCCATACGCACCGGTACGTGGCGGTCACTGACATCCCAAACAAAAGTGCTCGCATTGACGCTGCCGAGCTGATAACTTGCCCAGTTAGCCGCTGCACCCCATTTCGAAACACGGAAATTCTGCTGAGAACCTGCAAGTATCAAATTGCGCTGTGCGTTGATCAGGATACGATCTAGATAAGTAACCACGTTCGGATTCAATCTATTAATTGTAAGGGTCAGGTTGATGGCCGAGCTAGGCGTAGAATCAGTACAAATTAAGGTGCTGCGCTGATAATAATTACCCGAATGCGGCATGACCATTTGACCAATTAATTCAGCGCCATTTTTGAGCGTAATTTGATTTCCTGGGGTTCTCGAATTAGAGGCGTAAGACACCTGAAAACGGATAGGTTCAGAAGTCACGTTTCCTATCGTAAAATTGAAATTCTGACTCAGGTTGACATCGAATTCCTCACCGTACCAACGCTGCCCGCCCTTCACCAGGTTTTCGAGGTCGTTTTCATAGACGTCACGGTAGTCATAAGCACTTACAAGTGTATCTGCAGGTGCGTCTATGACGGGTGCGTCGGCAATGCGCAATGGCGCAATATCTGAACCAATGTATATGTAATAGTAGGACTGATCTGAATAAGGATGTCTCACCTGCGTGTATTGATTGCCGCCTGCGAGCTCCCAACGGTGTGCACCCCAACCATAAAAAAGCACATAATCATTGCCGTCAAAAACGCCATCAGCTTCACCGCTCACTACTATTGCATTTTGAGCTAAATCATCTGTAATTGGGCTCGAATTCGCTTCCGCTATAACCCCTTCTCCGTTGCCATATATATGGATGTGCGCTGGATTCAAGTTCGTAGTATTGAATCCGCAAGCTTCCAAGAAGGGTTTATCAATTTTATATATCCCATCCTTGTTGACAGCAATGCGATACCATTTGCCTGTGGTGCTACCCAAGACAGAAGAACTTACGTAATCTTTGGTCTGAAAATTAGTCTTTGCTTTGAAACGGTAATCTACTTGAACCAAGCGCTCTAGTGAACCATTCACAGTGCGCATTGGTAAAATATAACAGGAGAATAATGGCTGACCGCCATCCGAAACAATTTTAGCCTCGATTTGGGCCTTATCCGAAAAAGCCAAGCCTAAACGCTCGAATATCAACTGCTGCGCTTTAGGTATTTTTTCGTACACGGCATTTAAAATTTCAACTTCTTGCTGAATAGAGCTATGCTTCTGTTGAATGGTATAAAATGGCTGGCCATTATCGAGACCAAAACCCTTAACTGTTTGGACATCATAGCCTTCTTCACCTATCGTTACACGCTCGGTGCCGGTCCAGTCCAAAACGATGGTTTGAACCTGCGCAGCGGAGGAGTAGCTGGTCATTAAACATAAAAAAAGAAAGCAATTGCGAAAATAAATCATGAAACTTGGAGTTTTAAGCGCTAGAAAAACGTCAATTTATTTATTTTATTTGAATAAATATTCGATATTTGTAACCTTTGAAACCTGAATAACGTTAAGATTGTTCGTGCTAAAACCAACTTTCGTGAAAATAGTCAAACCGCTTCTAGTCGCTCAGATTAGCCTCATTACACTGATAATGAGCTCAATATCATGGGCTCAAGACCCTACTTTTACGCAATTCTATGCCAACCCAACCTACTTAAATCCTGCCCTCGCAGGCTCGTCAGGTTGTCCTAGAGTTTCGTTAAATTACCGCAACGAATGGCCGCAACTTACCGGCAATTACGTCACTTACGCGGCAGCATACGACACCTACGCCAAAAATATTTCTGGTGGTTTTGGTTTGCTCGCTATGCACGACATGCAAGGCCAGGGTACCATCCAAACTTCCATGATTGGTGGCATCTACTCTTACAATGCTAAAATCACCCGCAAGTTCTCCATCATGTTTGGTGCACGCGCGGCCTACTTTCAAAAATTCATAGACTGGGACAAACTTACTTTCGGTGACATGATCGATCCGCGTCGCGGCTTCATCTATCAAACCGGAGATGTACCACGCGGAAACGGACGCAGAGGTTTCTTTGACGTCAGCTTTGGCGCAGTGGGATTCACCAAAAACTTTTATTTCGGAGTGGCAGGTCATCACCTCAATCGCCCCGACGAATCCATGATCCTCGGCGAATCTCGCTTGCCTATCCGCGTTACGGGTCACATGGGTGCTAATATTAAATTGGGTCAAAGAGGTCGCTACTCTAGCACTACCTTCTTGTCACCAAACATCATTTACCAATACCAAAACGGGTTCCAAGAACTCAACATCGGTGCCTACCTCAAATACGAAAACTTTACAGTTGGAGCCTGGTACCGTAACCGAGATGCATTCATCATGACCGTTGGTATCAACACAGACAAATTTAAAGTCGGTTACAGTTACGACCTAACTGTATCCAAATTAGGTAATGGCATTTCAGGTGGCTCCCATGAAATTTCTATGGGCATCAACCTCAAATGCAAGAAAAAACCTAAAAACTTCAGAAAAACGTCTTGTCCGTCTTTCTAAGTGTAACCAAACGAATAAACAGAACTTTACGTTATAAACGCAAAAAAATATGAAGCGATTGATTCAAAACATCTTCGGAATTGCACTGACAGGAATGTTAGTGCTTTCTTCGTGTTCTAAAGAGCGCTCTTCAGCTACGGGTTGGGAATTCAATAACTACAAAAATGGTGGTTTTGAAAAATTCGATGCCCGCGAGCAAGAAACAGGCCCTGGTTTAGTCATGATTGAAGGCGGTACCTTTACGATGGGCCGTACAGAACAAGACGTGATGTCTGACTGGAACGCACGCGCTTCTCGCGTTACAGTTGCCTCTTTCTACATGGACCGCACAGAAGTCACTAACTTCCATTGGTTAGAGTATATGTACTGGATGCGCCGCGTTTATTACAAAACTTATCCGCACGTTTACAAAAAATGCTTGCCTGATACACTCGCTTGGAGAACCGCATTGGGCTACCGTGAAAAATACGTCAATTACTATTTGCGTCACCCATCTTACCGCGACTACCCTGTAGTTGGTGTTTCTTGGTTGCAAGCAAACGACTTCTGTAAATGGCGTACTGACCGTGTCAATGAAGCAATCCTCGTTCGCGAAGGCATCTTGAAATGGCATTTTGCCGAAGAAGGATCTGCAGATGTAGGTGCTGCCAACAACCCGAACTACGATAAAAAATATGCTTCTGTTCCACAGAACATGTTCTCTACGGAAAACTACCTCAATGGTAACTATACTGTGGAATCTGAAGGTGGTTACGTCGTGAACAAAGACAGCAAGCCAAAACCTAAAGTCGATTCCAAAACCAAAAGATCTGTTCCACGCGATCCTTACCAACTCGAAAACTACGATCCAGTTTATGCAGACATGGACAACGGCCGTTTGGGCACGCGTCCTGTCAAAATGGAAGACGGTATCTTATTGCCATCTTACCGCT
>JBFYPV010000046.1:0-2886 GCA_041303085.1 Crocinitomicaceae bacterium | reverse complement strand
AAGACAAACCGATGCCAATAACGGATTTAAATTGCGTTCGCGGGCCAATATTGCCATTGATATCCGTGATTTTGATGTCGTCGTCGTAGATGAGGTTCCATTGGGCAGAGGCCGACACCAGCGAGTTGACGCGAAAGAGCAGCAAGAGCTCGCCATTGACGTCGATATTTTCGGGGTTGTTGAGGTAATTGCTGAATAATTCCAGCTTGGATTTCATCTCGATATTTTTGGCTACGGGCCGATTGAATTTCATTTTGAGATACGCGCCGTATTCTTGGCGATAGCGCATGCCGGGTTCAACCCCGAAAGAGCCTTTGGCGCTGAGGGAGTCGTCTAGGACAAACGTAGATTTGATGGCGATAGAGGAGAAGAAGATGTTGAAGTTGTCGGATTTTCGGAAGTCGGCGCCAAGTGCGAGGTTCATGTAGCCCGGTGCCATGAAGCGCGAAACCGGAACGGAGTCGTTGGGATAGGCGTAGCCATTGATACTTTGGGTTCGGAAACTCGAGGCAAAGGTGAGAAAGAAGCCTTTGGACAGCTGCATACCGAAGGTGCTGGCGAGGTCGAGGCGGTCATCGGTTTTTTGCGCGCCAATGCCTTTTTTGTCAAAATACTTGATGCCACCGAGTGCAAATGAGGCGTCGTTGGTCCATTTGACGGTTTCGCGGGTGTAATAGGCTGATGCGCTGCCCGAACCAATGATTGAGATGTTATTGCGCCCTCCCGCATTCCAATTAACGAACGACGTTTGGGTGCCACTCAAGGAATATAGTGACTTGAATTTCCAGTACACGATAGAATCTTGGGCACAAGCGCTTTTTGCGGCCAAAAGGGTAAACAATAGACAGAATAATGTGTTTCTTTGGTGTCCGGACATTTCGACTACAAAAATAATGCGTTTTCTAACTCTACTTTTCGTGTACCTCCCAATTATTTCAACAGGGCTCTATGCACAAACACCAACAGACTACAGTTTAGCTCAAAATTGGGCCGCGCGCCCAGGTGCGTATCCTGCGGGTCTTGCTGCACATTTAAAAGACACCAGTTTGCACGCCAAAGCAGATGTTTTTTATGTGTATCCAACGCTCAATACAAAAGAAAGTGACAAGCGCTGGAATGTTCCCCTTACCGATGCCGAACAACAAACCAAAGTACTCCAAACTGCACTTGCTTTTCAAGGCAGTGCCTTCGCCGAAGCAGGTCGTTTTTTTGCGCCTTATTACCGTTCTGCTCACCTGCGTTCTTATTATGTCGACGGCCCTGAGGGCAAGGCTGCGCTCGAATTGGCTTATACAGATGTGCGCGCCGCATTTTTGTATTACCTAGAACACCACAACAATGGCCGGCCCATTATTTTAGCGGGCCACAGCCAAGGGAGCACCCACTGCGGCTTATTGCTTCAGGAATTTTTCGATGGCAAAGCGTTGCAAAGTCAACTCGTTGCTGCGTATTTACCCGGTATCGGCATTGCAAGCTCCGAGCTCAAGCAAATTCCCTTACTGACTACCCCAAGCGCAACCGGTGGTTATGTTACTTGGAATACCTTCAAAAAAAGAATAGAGCAGTCGAGTTACGAAAAATGGTATAAAGGAAAAGCGGTCGTGAATCCTGTTTCCTGGACCCTCGAAAGCACGGCACAAAAGACCGCGCACAAAGGTTTTTTATATTTTGACAACAAAGTTTATCCGCAACTTTTCGACACCCACCTCATCGACGGCGCCATCTGGATTGAGCGCCCACGCGGCAAGTTCTTTTTCTTGAGCCTCACCATGCGCAATTACCACATCGGCGACATCAATCTTTTTTGGCAAGATGTGCACGATAATGCCTGCCTGAGGGTTCAGCATTTCCATGAAAAATAAGTACTTTTGTAGACCCAAATTCGACACAACACATGACACCATTTGAAAGACGCCACATTGGCCCCGGAGCTTCCGAACAACAAGACATGTTAGCAGCCGTTGGCGTAGATGCGCTCTCGACGCTCATCGACCGCACCATCCCTGCGCAAATTCGCCTCAACCGCGAGCTTCGCATCGATCCTGCGCTCACTGAGCAAGCTTACTTAAACCACATCAATGCGCTGGGCGCCAAAAACAAAATCAATAAATCTTTTATTGGTTTGGGTTACCACGAAACCATTGTGCCGTCGGTTATTTTGAGAAATGTGCTCGAGAATCCAGGATGGTATACTGCCTATACGCCGTATCAAGCAGAAATTGCACAGGGTCGTTTAGAGGCGCTGCTCAATTTCCAAACCATGGTCATTGAACTCACCGGCATGACCATCGCCAACGCTTCTTTGCTAGACGAAGCAACAGCAGCAGCTGAGGCGCTCATTATGTTTTACAATTCGCGCAGCCGTGCCGATATCCAAGCGGGCCGCAACAAATTTTTTGTCGATCAAAACGCCTTGCCGCAAAGCATCGACGTCATGAAAGGCCGCGCGCTCAACCTTGGCATTGAATTCATCGTTGGCGACGCCCAAACCTTTACCCCAGACGCTACTTACTTCGGCATTTTTGTACAGTATCCGAACGCGCAAGGCCACATCCAAGACTGGACAGCCGCTATCGCCAGCTGGAAAGCTGAGGGTATTCAAGTTGCCGTTGGTGCCGACCTCCTTTCTTTGGTCTTGCTCAAGTCTCCAGGAAGCATGGGTGCCGACGTCGTCACCGGCTCCGCACAGCGCTTTGGCGTTCCGATGGGCTACGGTGGCCCACACGCCGCTTTCTTTGCCACCAAAGAAGACTACAAACGCAACTTGCCAGGTCGCATCATTGGTGTATCCAAAGACGCCGACGACAACCAAGCACTTCGCATGGCTTTACAAACCCGCGAACAACACATCAAAAGAGACAAAGCCACATCAAATATTTGTACTGC
>JBFYPV010000045.1:0-4879 GCA_041303085.1 Crocinitomicaceae bacterium | reverse complement strand
TCACGCTCATCAAAGAGGGCGGAAAAATCCTATTGTTTATTCCTTACTACAACGCCTACGGCAAGCAAGGCCGTCCGGGTTCTATTCCAGCCTATGCAGATTTGGTTTTTGAAATTGAATTATTGCAAGTAACTGCAGACGCACAAGCAGTTCCTCACGGAGAACACGACGGACATCAGCATTAAAATACCGCTGTTTTAGTTCGAAAAAGCGTAAGAAACGATATTGGCGCCCATCTGCAAAGCTTGGCGCCTTTTTTCTGCGGTGTCGTTATGCACTTGTGGGTCTTCCCAACCGTCGGACAAATCGGTTTCGTATGTATACAGGCAAACCAACCGGCCATCAATAACTATCCCAAAAGCTTGAGGGCGCTTGCCGTCGTGCTCATGAATTTTAGGCAAGCCATTGGCAAAAGTATAATGTGCAGAAAAAATAGGATGGCTAGACGGCACTTCGGTGAGGGTAGCTTCTGGAAACACTTTTTTGAGCTCAGCCCGAATGAAGCCATCCATCCCGTAGTTGTCGTCGATGTGTAAAAAACCACCCGAGAGCAAATAGGTTCTCAGGTTCAAGGCTTCAGATTTTGAAAACACTACATTTCCATGGCCAGTCATGTGTAATAGCGGATACTGATACAAATCTGCACTCCCTACTTCAACATACGGCACTTCTTTGGAGATGCTCATGCCGAGCTCTGTATTGCAGAATTTGATCAAGTTGGGCAGCGCTGTGGGGTTGGCATAGTAATCGCCACCACCATTATACTTGAGCACCGCTAACTGATAGCTTTGCGCCAATAGACTGAGCGTTACAAATAGGGAACAGATGAGCAGACTGATTTTTTTCACGTTCGTCTTTTATAATAGTAAATTTGGTCGGTCCCGAAAGGATGCACATTGGTAGGCACCCGATTCAACACAGGCGCTTTGATGCCCTCTCCGTAGTTCAGGTCTCCAACGAGCACATACGCTTCGTCCCAGACGTTGTCAATGATGAAATATTGTAGTGTCCGGCTTCCGCCTTCAACCATTACAGAGTGAATGCCACGTTTGTAGAGCTCTTCAAGGATGTTTTTGGTGGCTGTTTCTTGGATTTTGATCCATTCGATGTTGCCTTTGGTTTCGTTTTTGAGCCGATTGAAGATGAGCGTTGGGGCGTCTTCGGAAAACAAACTGATGTCGTTTTGAACTTGAAGTTGGCTGTCGATTAAAATTCTGATGGGGTTTTTGCCGCTGACTTCCCGCACGGTTAAAGATGGGTTGTCATTGAGTGCGGTGTGCTTACCCACAAGAATACTCATTTCCTGACTGCGCCAATGGTGCACGAGTGACCTCGATTCTTCGGAGGATATCCAGTTGATGCCTTTTTGTGCGGTGTCTCGGAGACGGTCTAGAAAGCCGTCTTTGGTTTGGGCCCACTTCAGTACCACATGCGGTCTTTGTTTTTGATGGAAGCAAAAAAAGCGTTTGTTGAGCTGTTTGGCAGCGGCTTCCAAGATACCAAGCTCCACTTGAATTCCTGCTTTGAGTAGGCGCTCAATGCCTTTGCCGGCAACTTTCGGATTGGGGTCTTTACACGCAACCACTACTTGAGCCACTTTTTTTTCGATGAGTAGGTTGCTGCAGGGCGGGGTTTTGCCAAAATGCGCACAGGGTTCTAGACTTACATAGACCGTAGCGCCTTCAATTTCATGTTGATCCTGAACAGCTGCCATGGCCTGAACCTCGGCATGCGGACCTCCAAAAACTTGGTGGTAACCTTCGCCAATAATTTTACCGTTCTTGACAATGACGCAGCCCACCATAGGGTTAGGCGCAACCAATCCTTGGCCTAAAATAGCGAGGTCGAGGCAGCGCTGCATGTAGTCTTGAGGCTTCATTGATCCAAAGTTACTGATTTCATACAGACGGCTGTATCCAACGAAAGGTTAAATTGAGCCTGGCTTCGGTCAAAGCGCGTTTTTTCGGAAGTTGGTGTTTGTAGTGGTGTTGCAAAGGCCCGTGCATGTGCAGCAAACTTCCGTCGGCCAAAAGAACACTTTTTTTCTGCCCTGTAGACAAATGTTTCAGTTCAAAGGTGCGTTCGGCACCCAGGCTGATCGAAGCGATACTAGGGTTCGGGCCAAGCGTTTTTTCGTTGTCGGCATGCCAGCCATTCGAATCTTGGCCGTCTCGGTAGTAATTGATCAAGAGTGCATTGTACTTATAGCCAGTGCGCTTTTGGACTTCGAGCCTTAGCTCGTCGAGGAAAGTAGGGAATTTTTCGGCTTTTAGTTGTTGACCTGAGTAGCCGTATTGCTCGCCGTTAAGGGCATAATAAGCTTCGAGTCTTGGTACTTTGATTTTTTTTCCAAAGAGCACAATCTCGTTTTGTTGAAAGGAGTCGAGGCGAAGTAGCTGTTGGAGCAGTGCTGCGCGTGCAGCTGGCGCTAAAAAATTTGGGTAATAGTCGGCAAAGCCATCGGTGGCTACAACCCTAATTGGCTCCAAATTTTCATACTCGCTAAACATTTCTATTTTTGTGTTAAAATTACGACATGCACTTTATAGAAACACTTTTTGATCTCAAAACAGGAGATTTTAGCAAAGTTATTTTTGGTTTACTGACTAATCTGTTGCTGGCCATCGTTATTGCTGTCGTTGGTTTTTGGCTGACGGGTGTCCTGACGCGCTTGGTCAACCGCATTTTGCGCAAAAGCGAAACAGATCCTGGGCTCATTTCATTTCTAACGAGTTTCCTATCGATGGCCCTCAAAATTATGGTGTCCATCACGGCGATTACCCAATTGGGTGTCGAGATGACCTCCTTTTTGACGCTACTTGGTGCCGCAGGTATTGCAGTTGGTATGGCTTTTTCAGGAACGCTTTCAAACTTTGCAGGTGGTATCATGATCCTCGTGCTCAAGCCCTTCAAAGTCGGTGACGACATCGAGGCGCTCGGCGAACAAGGCGTTGTTTCCGAAATTCAGATTTTCAATACCTACCTTAAAACTGCCGACAACAAAATCTTGGTGCATCCAAACGGCCCTTTGGCCAACGGCACCATTGTCAATTTCACCAAAGAAAAAACGCGCAGAATCGAATGGACCTTCGTTTTTGAACAGAACGTTCAGATCAGCCAAATTCAAGAGGTGATATTAGCTAGTTTGGCCACTGACAAACGCATCTTGCACAAACCCGAGCCATTAGTGGGTGTGCAGCAACTCAATGAATCTGGTCTGCACATGCAGGTGCACTGCTGGGTCAAAACCGCAGACTACGGAACTGTTTTTCATCAGGGGCAGCAAGTATTGATTGAAGCTTTGTATGCGCATGCGCTGCCTTTTGCTAAATCTTAAAGTTTTTATTAATTTCGGGCCCTAACCCATTTCTACTATGCTACTCACTATCCTACTTTTGATTTTTACTGTGGTTGTTGCACCACTTATTTGTTTGAACTTCGGCTACACGCCCAATGAACTGCAATTTGATATTTTAAGTCAGATGGCTTTGCCTGTTGGTTTGGTCATTGCGTATTGCTTTGTTGTCGGTGAAATCTCGCGCAACAACTCTCAGGTCGATAAACTCTGGAGCATCGTTCCCATCTACTACGTTTGGCACATGACCCTTTTGGCGCCAGAATTGTCAGAGCGCATGGTCTTGATGGCCATTCTCGTCACCATTTGGGGTGCGCGCCTGACCTTCAATTTTGCACGCCGCGGTGCCTACACTTGGCGTTTTTGGGCTGGAGAAGAAGACTACCGCTGGGAAGAACTCCGCAAGCGCCCCGGCTTTAACAACAACTTCATTTGGGGTCTGTTCAACTTGTTTTTCATCTCGGCATACCAAAATATCCTGATTTTCTCTTTTACAGTACCCATCATTGCAACACTTTCTGATCAAGCCAATCCGCAATTGAATGTTGTGGACTACCTCTTGTCTGCACTCCTGTTGCTTGCGGTAGCCATTGAGTTTGTGGCAGATCAGCAACAATACGTTTTTCAGACAGAAAAGCACCGTCGCATCAAGGCGGGAGAAGCACTCGGCGACTACGAAAAAGGATTTGTATCCACAGGCTTGTGGGGCATTGTACGCCATCCAAATTATGCCATGGAGCAAAGCATTTGGGTCATTTTCTACTTGTTCAGCGTCAATGCGACTGGCCAGTGGGTCAACTGGACAATCGGAGGTTGTGTCTTGCTACTCATTCTCTTCAAAGGCAGTTCAGATTTTTCTGAAGAGCTCTCCGCCAACAAGTATCCAGCCTACAAAGACTACCAAAAAAACGTTCCGAGGTTTATTCCGTTTTTGAAATTTGGGAAGTAAGCACTTGCGAATTTCGCAATTCTTAAAAAGCAGCTTACAGTTTTTAATTTCCTGCAAATATTTTGGTGCCTTACATTTACGATGTCAATTATTTACATCTAATGTCCTTCGCCATGAAAAAATGGGTATTCCGCTCGGTATTACTTGCATTCAATTTTGGATCTCTTCATGCCCAGAGCCCAAGGTTTGGGCTTGGTTTAGACCTACTCGGACCTGTCGGGATAGCGAGTGCAAATATTTCTCTTGATCTAAACGAACGTGTGCAATTAACTGCGGGGGGAGGCCTCATTGGTGCATATGGAGGTGTGAAATATTATTTCAACCCTTTCAAAGAATGGCGCTTTTATACCGGAATTCACTACACAAGCTTTGTGCGCTATTATGACTTCGATATTTTTTCAGGATTTTATACCGGTTCTGCAAGTGGACTATATATCCCTTTAGGAATTCAAGTCCAGAAATCAGCTCATTTTTATGCGTCTTTTGAATTGGCGCTTCGATCTTTAGATACAGGGATGGAGCCCTATTCACCTGTTTATCCGTGTGCAAAATACACATACAAATTCTAAAGGCTA
>JBFYPV010000044.1:0-3206 GCA_041303085.1 Crocinitomicaceae bacterium | reverse complement strand
GCTCCGGCGCCACCGATCATTTCCATGATGTCGATTTCTCCGCATGCTGGCCAACCAGCTGAAGTAATGTTGTCTCCGAGCATCCAAATGGCTGGCCAAATGCCTTGTCCATACGGGAGTGCAGCGCGTACATCTATGCGGCCAAATTTCCAAGATTTGATGCCTTGCGTTTTGATCCTGCTAGACGTATAGTTCGACGTATTGAACGTTTCATTTTTGGCGGTAATGGTGAGAATACCATCTGAAACAACTGCGTTTTGTTGTTTGTAGTATTGGAGCTCGTTGTTGCCCCAACCCCAGCTTCCTGTACCGATGTCGTAGGTCCAGTCAGAAGACAAACTTGTTCCATCGAATTCATCATTCCAAACAAGTGAATAATTTGGGTAAGTAAGTGGGCTTAAATAACCGGAGGTAGGCGCGCCTGTATTTCCAGTGCTGATGTCAATCACTACGTCTTCCGTTTTTTCAATAAAAGCAGTCTGAATGGAGTGCGCGCGTGTGCGAATTTTGTAGGTACCGGCAGTATTAAAAACGTGAGTAGCTTCGCCGTCTTGAGTTTCTACTGTAATGGTGTCATCGGTATCGTAGAATGTGACCGTATAAAAATTAGCGCTGTCGGCTGTGGCTACAACATTTACTTCACCATTGTTTATAGTGAGTTGTGTGTTGAGGTTGCTGGGTAAGCCAGGAGGCTTTGGCGCGTCTGGTTCACAAGCGAGAAGCGATAAACAGATGAGGAGAAATGACATGATTTTCATATGAAATGTTTAAAGCGTCTTGAGTTTAAGGTACCATTTCAAGCCGCCTTCATGGTGGCCGTATTGCAAATGCAAAGTAGAATCTGTTGCAGAGATGATGCGGTAAACACGCGGCCCAGTATAAAAGCCCATAAATGCGTTGCCAGAGATCGTAATTGTCGTTTCGGCACCTTCTGTAAGTAACCAGCTTTCATTCATTTGGTCATCAAAAGGGGCTGTAAAATCTGCTAAGTTTTGGAAAGATCCAGGGAAAGACGCTGCAAGCGAGTTATGAATGTATACATCTCCGTTGGTGATCATGTCAAACTTAAAGGCATTGAGGTGAAAAACATATTGGTCGTCGTATAAACCACAACCTGGTTTTTCGTTTGCACCTGCAGCCCAATATTCTGGTGTAGCGCCCAAAGCACTTTCGGGATCAGGACCAACGCCCATGTGGCCAGTAGCGGCAGAGTCTACCACCCATACTTTATAGCCCGGGCCGCTCACACCGCCAGTAAGCAATGTGTAGTAAGGATTGTTGAGCAAACCAAAGTCGTCATTGGCGATGGTCACTTGCTGGCTAGAGCTGCGGCTACCGCCTTTGGCAAATACGGTGAGCTTAATGGTGTAGGTACCAGCATATGGATAGGTCGCATTGACATTGGCTCCTTGTGCTTTGGTGCCGTTGCCGAAGTCCCAAACGCATTGAATGTCGGGGTTAGCGGCGCTGAGTTCAATGATGTTGGCATTGGCAGCTGAGGGCGCCATGGTAAATTGAGCATCGGCAGTAGAAGGCGCTGGCCCAAGTGTTGGTTCGTATTTTTGGCAAGCTACTAAAGCCAAGCCAATACTTAAGATACTGAGCAATAATGTTTTCATGGTTTTTAGATCTTTAAAAATTAATAACCAGGGTTTTGTGTCCAGTTGCCACCAGCGAGGTCAATCTCTACTTGCGGAATCGGGAATAACTCGTGTTTACCTGTAACAAATCCAGGGATATATTGTGCGGCTTGGCCGGTGCGAACGAGGTCAAAAAAGCGCAGGCCTTCACCTGAAAGCTCTAAACGGCGCTCTAAATATACTTTTTCAATGCTATTGACAGAGGCACCAGGGATACCAGCGCGTTGGCGAATTTGATTCACTAATTGCGTTGCACGCGTAGGATTGCCAATTTGGTAATTGGCTTCTGCCGCCATTAAAAGTACATCGGCATAGCGAATCACGCGGTAGTTTACTGGGCTCGTGAGGTCGTTATCTGGCAAGCCAATTTCGCCTAGGCGCTTGATGTATTTGTTGTTGTAGTAACCTGTGTGGCCACCGGCACCAATTGCATATGTAATAGATGCAGGATTAGGCTGAGCAGCAATAAAAGCTTCTATGTCTAGAATAGTTGCTTGACGGCGCTGATCTATTGGTGAGAATGCAGCATAAAGCTCGGGAGTTGGCAAGTTATAAGAGTTGCCATCGCCATAAACTGGACCTGCGTATTGGCGAATGCCTTGGAAGCCAACTGCAGCGTTTCCTTCCAAACAAATGAGGCAACCGTAGCTACCACCTTCGAGGCCGGAGTATTCAATGTCAAAAACTGTTTCAGGATTCCCTTCGGCTGCTACGCTGAAAAGCGTGCTGTAGTCTTGGTAAAGGCTGTATTGCCCAGTGGCAATGACTTCTTCTAAAATAGCTGCCGCTTCTGTGAATTTATTTTGGTAGAGATACACTTTGCCAAGTAGCGATTTGGCTGCGCCTTTGGTTGCACGGCCTTTTTGGGCTGCAACTGAGTTGAGCACTGCTGCTGCCGCAATCAAATCGGCTTCGATTTGTGCATAGACTTCAGCTTTTGGCGAACGTGCAATGGTGCGCGCTTCTTCAATACCGATTCTTTTGTCGAGGATCAATGGCACGTCGCCAAAGAATTTTACGAGCTCAAAGTAATAGTAGGCGCGCAAAAATTTAGCTTCTGCAATGATGTGCGCTTTGCCAGCAAAATCGATGTTGTTTTGGTGCTCAAGAATGTAGTTGGCACGTGTAATACCGGTGTAGTTCCAACGGAAAACATTGCGCAACTCTACATTGACCCCACCGTGTGTCATGTTGTCGATGTCGTGAAGACCTTTGCTGTCATTGACGCTTTCTCCGCCTGCAATGGCGTTGTCAGAGGCAATTTCGCCAATCCAAAGTGCTACAAATGAACTCTGCAAAAGGTCGTAGGCACCAGTAAGGGCGCGTTCGAAGTCTTCGGGAGTTTGAAAGAAGTTCTCGGCATCTTGCGCGTATGGCGGATCGACAGACAAGAATTTTTCACAAGAAGGCAAGGTAACGATCGTTACGAAGGCCAAAAGTACGTAGATGAGTTTTTTCATGACTTAATACTTAAAATTTGATTTGAAGGCCGCTCATTAAAGAACGCGCTTGAGGATACATTCCGTAGTCAACACCAGCAGAAAGCACGCTAGAAGAGCTTAAATC
>JBFYPV010000043.1:0-4714 GCA_041303085.1 Crocinitomicaceae bacterium | reverse complement strand
ACGCGGGTGTCATTGAAAGCGCGGTGGTGGGCTACCCACACGACATCAAAGGACAGGGCATTTTTGCCTACGTCATCATCGAAGATACCCACGGCGATGCCAATTTGACCAAGCAAGATATCCTTCAAACGGTATCCCGCATCATTGGCCCAATTGCCAAGCCCGATCAAATTTTATTTGTGCCCGGCCTGCCCAAAACGCGCAGCGGTAAAATCATGCGCCGCATTTTGCGCAAAATAGCTGAAGGCGACACCTCAAACTTAGGCGACACCAGTACGCTTTTGGACCCGAGTTTGGTGGAGGTGCTCGTGACACTCAAGAACAATTGATCTTCACTACGATACTTTTGAAAGGGGCGCTCAGGTGCCCCTTTTTTCGTTATCAACAATTTGATTTTGAAAGAACTAAAGAATGTTAATCTAGGCTTAAAATCATGGTTACAAAGCGCAGCGATCTTTACCAAAAAAAAACCATGAAGCGCAAAGTTGATTTAGTTGTGATTTCGGATGTGCACCTCGGAACCTATGGGTCGAGAGCAGCCGAGTTGGTGTCTTACCTGAAGAGTATTCATCCGGAAACATTGGTGCTCAATGGCGATATCATCGATATTTGGCAGTTCAGCAAGCGTTATTTTCCGGCGGCACACATGGAAGTACTCAAAACCATTGCTTCGATGCTGACGCATGGCACCAAAGTGTATTACATCACAGGCAACCACGACGAAACCTTGCGCAAATTCAAGGGCTTCAAGATGGGGGATTTCGAAATTCAGAATAAACTGATCTTAGACTTGCCAACCGGTAAAGCCTGGATTTTCCATGGCGATGTGTTCGATACCACTATGAAGCATTCCAAGTGGCTCGCCCAACTCGGCGGAAAAGGTTACGATTTACTGATTATGCTCAATACTTGTATGAACTGGATATCTGAACGCTTGGGCAGAGGCCGCATCTCGCTTTCTCAAAAAGTGAAAAACAGCGTCAAAGGTGTGGTGAAGTACGTCAATAATTTTGAAGAGACGGCTGCTGAGATTGCCTGTTTTTCGAATTACCAATATGTGGTTTGCGGGCATATCCATCAGCCACAGATTCGCAAAATGACGAGTAAAGAAGGTTTGGAGGTGCTTTATCTCAACTCTGGAGATTGGGTCGAGAACTCAACGGCTTTGGAATACCACAACCAAGAATGGATACTTTACAAGCACGACCAGAATGTCAAGGAAGATGTGCTACAAATGAAAGAAGAACACCGCGACGCGCTCAATTATGAGGTGCTCTTGAAAGAAGTTGTTTCGGAATTTTACGCCAATTAGCATGCGGGTTTTATATGCCATCCAAGGAACGGGCAACGGTCATCTCAGCCGCGCCCATGAAATTGTGCCACTCTTGCAAAAACACGTGCAGGTCGATACCTTAATTAGCGGCAATCAAGCACAAATTCAGGCCGAATTCGACATCAATTATCAACGCACGGGCCTTACGTTTTCTAGCGGTAAGAATGGCGACATCAGCATACTCAAGTCCCTGAAAAATACCCACCCGATAGACCTCATTCGTGAAATTAGGTCCTTTCCAATTCAAAAATACGACCTCGTACTCAGCGATTTTGAACCCGTATCGGCTTGGTCTGCCTTGCTCAGTGGCGTGCCTTGCATAGAACTGAGCCATCAGGCAGCGGTAGTGCATCCGTTGGCGCCTAAACCAACAGAAAGAGCTGCGTTTGGGCGCTATGTGCTGCAACATTATACACCGTCAAAACATAAATACGGTTTTCACTTCAAGTCTTATGACGAGCGCGTCTTTACGCCGGTGATCAGGCATGAAATCCGAGATGCACAACCCACAGATCAAGGGCATTATACGGTTTATTTGCCAGGTTACCACGACGATGTACTCATGCATTTCTTGCGCCAATTTGATGTCAAATGGGAAGTTTTTTCAAAGCATGCGTCTTATGCATACAGGGTAGACAACGTTTTTATCGAGCCCATTAGCCAACAGCGCTTTCAGCAGAGCCTCATCAGTGCAACAGGCGTGTTGTGTGGTGCAGGTTTTGAATTGCCTTCGGAGGCTTTATTTTTAGGGAAGAAAACAATGGTGATTCCGATGAAAGGGCACTACGAACAAACGTGTAATGCTTTGGGTGCTGCAGATGTGGGCGCCACTACCATCCCGGAACTCGACCTCATTTACCACAGACAAATCAACTACTGGCTTACGCAGCCACAACAAGCGCCACTTTTGTTTCCAAATCAAACGGAGCAAATCCTCATTGATATCCTCAATGCTTTTCAAAAAGAGGGCAGGGCGGCCTACGAACCCGGTGTGGCGTTCGAGACACTCAGACAAAAGTTAGGCTTACTCCGTTATTTTTTCTGACAGCGCTTTGTAATAAGCATACAACTCTTGCTGCGCATGAAACGGCGGCAAGTTGCGCTTGGAGTAGGCGTTTTTGTAGTCGGCAGAAATACTTCTTGCCTTGACGCTGCCTTTCCATTGGTACTCAAAGATGAGTTCAATTTCTTTTTGAATTTTGGGGTCTTTGACGATCGTGCCCACCTCGACGCGTTGGTCTAGGTTGCGTTCCATCCAATCGGCACTCGAAATGAAATATTCTGGCTTGCCGTTGTTGCCAAAGATAAAGAAGCGGGTATGCTCTAGGTAGCGGTCTACAATGCTGATGGCCGTGATGTTCTCACTCAAGCCTTTGACGCCAGGCTTTAAGCAACAAATGCCGCGGATAATCAGCTCAATTTTGACACCAGCTTTGCTTGCGGCATACAATTTATCGATCATCTTGACATCCGTGAGGTTATTGAACTTCAGACGGATATGAGCGGGTTTTTTGGCCCTTGCAAACTTGATTTCGCGCTCAATAAGGGCGAGTAATTTGCGGCGGGTATTGAAAGGCGAGACGAGCAGGTGGCGAAAGGCGTGGCGTTCGAGGTTGTTTTCGAGCATGCCAAACACGCGGCTCACTTCTAAAGAGATTTCTTTATCTGCGGTGAGGAGGGCTAAATCGGTATAGACAGTAGCCGTAGATTCATTGAAGTTACCGGTACCGATATAGGTGATGTATTGGATTTTAGCTTCTGAAACGCGCTTGATCTGCAGGAGCTTAGAATGCACTTTTAAGTTTTGCAGCCCGTAAATAACGTTGGCACCGTTGTCTTTGAGGCGGTTGCTCCACCAGAGGTTGTTTTCTTCGTCAAAACGCGCTTGAAGTTCAAAAACAACCGTGACCTGCTTGCCATTGAAGATACAAGCGAGTAGGGCGTTCATGATTTCTGAATTCTTGGCGACGCGGTAAATATTGATTTTTACGTCTTTTACCTTCGGGTCAAGGCTGGCCTCGCGCAATAGGTCCACAACGTGGTCAAACTGCTGAAAAGGAAAGTGCAACAAGACATCTTGCTTGAGAATGGTTGCGATATGACTCTTGCCTGTACGAAACGCGGGGTGCAGCACTGGAGGCTGCGCTTGAAAACGATAGGCTGTATGGCCAAAGTCTGGGAAGCGCATGAAGTCTTTGAAGTTGTGGTAGCGCCCACCAGGAATGGTATTGAAACCCTTTTTGAGCTTGAGTTGTTGTAGTAAAAAAGACAATAAGTCTTCGGGCATGGCGGCGTCATAGACAAAACGCACGGGTAGTCCTTTCTTGCGCTGCTTGATGCTTTTTTCAATTTTCTCGAAAAACGACAGCGAGAGGTCGTCGTCTAGATCGAGTTCGGCATCGCGGGTAAACTTAAATGTAAAGGCTTCTGCGCGCTCGGGCTGATACACCGAAAAGATGTCGTTGAGGTAGAGTCTAATGATGTCGTCGATGAGGATCACATTGGTATGCTCCTCCCGATTGAGGATGAAAAAGCGGCTGTATTCGGTCGGGATCTGAATGAGGGCGTAGCGTACTTTTGCGGCGCTGATCATCTTGACACCTAAATAAATGGCGTAATCTCGGAGTTTGGGCAGTGGTCTTTTTTTGTCGAGCATGATCGGAAAAATCGCATGCTTGAGTTTGTCGTGAAAAAAATCGTCTAGCTCGACGAGTTCTTTGTCGGTGCAACCCGACTCATCAATGAAATAGATGCCTTCGGTCTGAAAACCTGTTTTGATTTCTTGGTAAGCGCTCTCAAAAAGCTGTTGTTGGCGCAGAACTACCTTTCGAATTTCGACATACAGTTCCTCTGCAGTGCCTTTGTAGCCTTGTACCTTCTCCTGCTTGAAATCCATGGCTCTTTTGAGGTTGGCCACGCGCACCCTGAAAAATTCATCGAGGTTGTTGGAGTAAATGCCCAAAAACCGCATGCGCTCAGTAAGCGGAACACTTGGGTCCATCGCTTCTTGCAAGACGCGTTCATTAAAAGAAAGCCAGCTGAGTTCTCTGTTGATTAAATTCATATTACAAAGAAAGCCTTGCCGAGAGAAACGACAAGGCTTTTTTATATTAATTTAAAGTTAAAGTTTTTGCACAAAAAAAAAGCACCATCCGAAGATAGTGCTTTGTTGTGGGGGTTGACGGGTTCGAACCGCCGACCCTCTGCTTGTAAGGCAGATGCTCTGAACCAGCTGAGCTAAACCCCCTTGTGTTTACGAATGCAAAGATATGAAATAATTCAATAATCAAAAGAAAAAATGAAGTTTTTTGTGTGTCTTTACAAAAAAGGAAGAAAAAAAAGGCTTGCAACTATTCCAAAATCTTTTCGTATACTTGGGCT
>JBFYPV010000042.1:0-5256 GCA_041303085.1 Crocinitomicaceae bacterium | reverse complement strand
CTCAAACCAATCCAGACCAAACCGACAGGTTTTTCAGTACTCCCGCCTGTTGGCCCGGCTATTCCGGTTGTAGATAGACAATAATCAACGCCCAAAAGCCTGCGTCCGTTGGCTGCCATTTCTAGTGCAACTGCTTCGCTGACGGCGCCATGTTGCTCCAAAACTTGGGCATTTACTTCTGCAATCTTGACTTTGAGTGCGTTCGAATAGGTAAGCAGCGCTCCTTGGTAATAGGCCGATGCGCCTGAAATGCGCGCGATGTGTTGGGCAAGCAAACCTGCCGTACAACTCTCAACGGTACCTACGGTGGCGTTTTTCGCTAAAAGTTGTTGGCCCAGCGCAGCTTCAAGGGTGGTTTCGCCATAGCCAAAAATATGCGCCGGAATGCGCTCTTCTAACTCAGCAAAAAAGTGATCGATGAGCGCAGCGTTTTCGTCGCCAGTGTAGGAACTCAGGCGCAGCTTCACGATTCCCGGTGCGGGAAGATAGGCCAAGCCCAAGCCGGCAGCCCTCACGCGGTCTTCCCAATCGGCAATTTGATCGGCTAAAAAGGACTCTCCAATGCCTTGCGTATGCATGGTTTTGTGATAGAGCGTTGCCCCAACAAAAAGCTTTTCAAGTAAAGGAAAGGCTTCTTCGGTCATGATGGTTTTCATTTCGTAGGGCACGCCTGGCAAAGAAATGAAAATGACCTTATTGTGCTCAAACCACATGCCTGCAGCAGTGCCGCGGCGGTTTTTGAGGATGGTAGCTTTGGTGGGCAAAGCCGCTTGTTGCACATTGACCTCTAGCATGGGTTTATTGCGGCTCGCAAAGAAACCTTCAATTTGTGTAAGTGTGTCCTGATGTATTTCTAGCGGGCTGTCAAAATAGCTGGCCAAAGTATATTTGGTGAGGTCGTCTTTGGTGGGGCCAAGACCACCAGTGATGATCACGCAGTTGGTGTTGGGCATGATGCCATCTAAAGCGGCAACTATGGCTTGAGGTTCGTCGGCAATGGTGAGGCTGCGCTGTACGCGAAATCCGCGGTTGGCCATTTCTTGGCCGATCCAGGCAGCATTTGTATTGATGGTTTGTCCGATGAGTAATTCGTCGCCAATGGCAAGTACTTCTACTTTCATGCTTTTTTGAATTTGGCAATGGCTTCTATGTGGCCGGTGTGCGGAAATTGATCGACGAGCGCATATTTTTCGAGCACATAACCTGCGTCAGCGAGGGTTGCTGCATCTCGGGCTTGAGTAGATGGGTTGCAGCTGATGTAGACAATGCTATCTGCATCGAGTGCAATGACTTTTTGAAGGGTTTTGGGTGCAATGCCAGCGCGCGGCGGATCGAGCATAATGCGCTTGATTTTACCTTGAAAATCGGGATATTCTCTTAGGAATTTACCGACATCTGCTGCAAAAAACTCCACGCTGTGTATGCCGTTTTTGGCTGCATTTTGCTTGGCGTCTTCGATGGCTTTTTCGACGATATCTACGCCAATAATGCGGACATCGGGGTTGCGTTTGGCCATCAGTTGGCCAATAGTACCGGTGCCGCAGAATAAGTCCATAGCGATGTCTCCGGGCTCAAAAGCGTCTTCGAAGAGGTAGTCGAGGGCTTTGTCGTAGAGGAGTTCAGCGCAAGTTGGATTGGTCTGAAAAAAACTTTCCATACTGATCTGAAAACGCAAACCAGCGAGTTCTTCTTCAATGACTGCTTGCCCAAAAATGAGTTGTGAATGACCGTTCTCTATTTTGGCGCGGTCGGCGACGTTGTCGTTGATGGTGTGCCAGAGCCCGGCTATTCTGCCAGGATGTAGGGCCTGCAAGAAAGTTGCAAAAGCTTGTACATCAAAGTGTTCAATTCCTTCATTTGAAGTGACTAAGTTGATGAGCAGTTGGTCGTTGAGAAAGGACTTGCGCACCACAATATGGCGATAGAAGCCCTTTTTTTGAGGTGGATGCCAAGCGGGAAGGCCCGTTTTTTGGAGAAAGCTGCGCAGTTCTTTGAGTTGGGTTTCCCATTGTTCGTCAAAAAGTCCGCTTGCTTTATTGAGGCTCTCGACTTTCCACCAGGTTCCGCGGCGTTTGAAGCCTAGGGCAAAGGCGTCGTCGAGTTCTTCATTGGTGTTGAGGTCGTGCTCAATACAAGAAAAGCTGTACTCCATTTTGTTGCGGTAGTGGTAGTGCTGAGGCGACGAAATGAACGTATCAAATTTGTTATGGACGTCGCTGAGCCCACTGAGTTTAGCAAATGTTGTTAGGGTACTTTCTTGCTTATACGCTTCTTGGATGGCCACTGGTACATGAATGTACGGGCCTCCAGAAATTTCTTGAAAATTGGAGATGGTTTCGCTATCGGCACGCTGGAGCACCTCGAGCAATTTGGCTTCTGCAAAAGTTTTGCGCTTGGTTTCAATTTTAGCCCGAACGAGCTGGCCCGGAAAGGCGTTGTCTACAAAAATGACAAAAGGACCTTTGTCTGTCTGAATTCTAGCGATGCCTCGGCCTCCAAATGCGTAGTCTACTATCTGAAGGTCGATTTCTTGAGCGCGTTGTAAGATCATATCATGCCGCGAATTACGCCGTTTTCTGCTGTTTGTATAAATCCGATGATTTCTGCTCGAAGTGGGCTTTCAGGCATGGTGTCTTCTACGATTTTGATGCCTTTTGACACGTTGCTGTTTTGCACGTAAAGGATGCGATAGATGTCTTCGATTTCGCGGACTTGTTCTTCACTAAAGCCGCGTCTTCTGAGACCTACGGAATTGACACCCGCAAAGGAAAGCGGTTCTCTTGCTGCTTTCACATAGGGCGGAACGTCTTTTCTGATCAGGGAAGCGCCGCCAATAAAAGCGTGCTTGCCAATGTGTGTAAATTGTTGGGCTGCGGCTTTGCCTTCTAGAATGGCCCAGTCGTCTATGGTGACGTGGCCAGAAAGACCGGTGTAGCTCGCTAAAATCACGTTGTTGCCAATTTGGCAATCGTGGGCGATGTGCACGTAGGTCATGAGCAGGCAGTTGTCGCCGATGATGGTTTTGAGTTTGTCGTTGGTGCCGCGGTGAATGGTGACGCACTCGCGGATTTTGGTGTGATTACCGATTTCTACGGTCGTGTATTCGTTGCCGAACTTGAGGTCTTGTGGAATCACGCCAACGCTAGCACCAGGGAACACATCGCAGTCTTCGCCAATGCGCGTACCGGGATACAACACTGCGTTGGAGTGGATGTGACAGCCATTGCCAATGATGACGTCCGGATGAATCACGGCAAAAGGGTCAATGCGCACATTTTGCCCAATTTGCGCATCTAGAGAGACAGAGGCGAGGTTGGAAATCATTCGGCTTTGTCTTTGATGATTTGTGCAAGCATACTCGCTTCCGAAACGACCTTGCCGTTCACGTAGGCTGTGCCGCTCATTTCGACGAGGCCACGGCGAATAGGTGAGTTCAGAACGAGTTCAAACACGACGGTATCGCCCGGAACAACTTTTTGCTTGAAGCGGACGTTGTCGATTTTCATGAAATAAGTAGAGTACAAGTGTGGGTCTTCTACCTGAGAGAGCGCATAGATTCCACCCACCTGCGCCATGGCTTCAATTTGCAAAACGCCTGGGAATACTGGGTTGCCAGGAAAATGCCCAGTGAAAATAGGCTCGTTCATGGTGATGTTCTTGACGCCAATAATGGAAGTCGGATGGATTTCCATGATTTTGTCTACCATCAAGAAAGGGTAGCGATGCGGTAGCATTTGCTCGATGTCTTGAGTGGTGTAGAGCGGATCTTTTGTGAGGTCGAACACGCGACCCGCAAGTTGTTGTTTCTTGATTTGATCCTTGAGTACTTTGGCAAAGCGCACGTTGCCAGAGTGGCCGGGTCTTGCGGCTAAAATGTGTGCCTTGATGGGTTTGCCAACGAGCGCGAGGTCGCCGACGATATCGAGTAGTTTGTGGCGAGCAGGTTCGTTTTCGCATTGTAACTTACTTGAGTTCAGTACGCCAATGCTGTCAGGGCTCACTTGTAGTTTTTCTTTGCCCAAAAGCTCTGCGAGCTCATCGAGTTCTGTTTGGTTGATATCTGGGCGGTCTACGAGGACAATAGCGTTGTCGAGGTCGCCTCCTTTGATGAGGTTGTTTTTGGCAAGATATTCGAGCTCTCGAAGGAATACAAAGGTGCGGCAATGTGCAATTTCTTTGTTGAATTCACCGATGTTGTACATGCTGGCGTGTTGGGTGCCGAGTACGGGTGAGTTGTAATCGACCATGACGGTGAGGCGGTATTCTTTGTCTGGAATGGCTAGGAATTCAATGCCTTTGTCGAGGTCTTCCCACGGGATGTTTTCGCTGAGTTCAAAGTAGTCGCGAACAGCGTCTTGGTCTTGGTAGCCCATGGCTTCGATTGCCTGCACGAAAGGCAAAGCGCTGCCATCCATGATTGGAATTTCAGGGCCGTCTAGCTTGATGAGCGCGTTGTCTACTTGGCAACCGTAAAGCGCTGCAAGCACGTGTTCTGTGGTGTAGACGCGCGCGCCGTGTTGTTCTAGGGTTGTGCCGCGGTCTGTAGCAACGACGTAATCGACGTCGGCTTTGATGATGGGTTGGTTGTCGAGGTCGGTGCGTTGAAATTTATAGCCGTGATTGGCTGGTGCAGGGCAAATTTCTAAGCGTACTTTTTCACCGGTATGTAAACCGACTCCTTCAAATACGAGGGAATCTTTGATGGTGCGTTGTTGTTCTGTCATGCTTCTTTGTTTTTGAGCAGCTCTTTGAGTTTGTTTTCTAAATCTTGTACTTTGGTAATAAGCCCTGGCAATCTGCGAAAGCCAATATGAGAGCGCTTGTAGTCGTTAATGGGAATAGCCGGTGTGCCCATGAGGGTGTCGGCTTTTTTGACGCTTGATGGAATGCCTGATTGGGCTACAATTTTGGTGTGGTCTGCTATCGTGAGGTGCCCTGCGATTCCCGTTTGGCCGCCGATCATGACGTGCTTGCCGATTTTAGCAGAACCCGCTATGCCAACCTGAGCAGCCATTGCGGTGTGTTGATCTACATCTACGTTGTGCGCAATCTGACAAAGGTTGTCTATTTTGACGCCTTTGCGAATGAAGGTAGAACCCATGGTGGCGCGGTCTATGCTGCAGTTGGAGCCGATTTCGACGTCGTCTTCGATGACCACATTGCCAATCTGCGGAATTTTGCTGTACACACCGTTTGCGTCGGGGGCAAAGCCAAAGCCGTCTGAACCAATAACAGCACCGGCATGGATGATGCAGC
>JBFYPV010000041.1:0-4345 GCA_041303085.1 Crocinitomicaceae bacterium | reverse complement strand
TCCCAGCCGAGTTGGACCGGGAGAATGCCTTGTTTTTGTAGTCGGCTGCGCGAAGGCTCAAAGATTTCGTCGTCTGAACCGCTGACCTCAAATCCTTTTCTCGAGAGTGCAATGGCGAGATTGTGCATTGCGCTGCCACCTATGGCAATAAAATGTACTTGCATAAACTTATTTGTTCAAAACGTTGGCACCGGTAGATTCATTGAACCATATGTATTCCGTACTCACTTGTCCGTCTCTTGTGAAATAAGTTTTGCCGTTTTCGTCTGTTGTTTGCTCGAAAACCACACCGTGTCCGTTGGGATCAACAACCACTCTGCGGACAATGACTTTTGTCACGTAGCCCTCTTTGTTCTTCAATTGATAAGTCTTTTCAGTAAGGGTGTTGGCTGCAAAGAGCACACCGTTTTCGTCGCGAAGGTAGTTAGGCGTTGTTTTGAGCTGCACTGTTGAAGCAGCGGTTTTTTGAATTTGTTCGTATTGGGTTTGACCGCCGTTTGCCGCTGTTTCTTGCTGCACTTGCTTGGTATAAGCCACATTTTGATTGCGCTGATCGAGCTCACTTTTTACCTTTTCATCGCTTGCCGCTTGTTGCTTAAGTTGGAGGTCTTTTTGATTTTGAATGACGTTGAGGCGGTCGAGTTCGCTTTGTTGGCGCACATCGGCAGCAGCCTTTTGATTTTGAGACTGGTCGTCTTTGGCGTCTTTCCAAACGGTGAGGTTGGTGCTGTTTTCTTGCTGACGGACAGCGGTGGCTGCATCTCGTGAAGTGACTGCAACTTCGTGAGACTGCATATCCTGCGCTTGATTGGCTTGCAGGGTGTTTTGCGTTGCCGTATTTTGTTTGGTATTGAGTTCGCGCTGTGCACGGGTCATTTCGAGTTGGGCGGTGGTTTCAAAAGAACCTACTTGCGCGTTTTGCTGCGAGAAGTAGTTTTGGTACTCTACTTCGGTGCGAATTTGCTGCTGCGTACGATACGGCGTTTCTTGTTTGGCATCTCGACTGAGTTGCAAATCATTGAAAGCCATTGAGTTTTCACCGCTTACTGCTTCACCTGGAGCGGCAAGTCGGATACCCGCTGGTTCTACGGCAACATCTTCTTTTGGTGCAGCAGGTTTGATCGGCGCGAGGATGGTTCTGAGGGAATCTGCGCTTTTTTGAATTCTTGACACTTCGCCTTGGCTCAAGTATTGTTGTTGGGCTTGAGCGCTCAGTTGGAGTTTTTCGAGGGCCTTGAGTGCAGCTGTGTTGTCTTTGACTTTGACCAATTGGTAGGCGCTTTTGCGCGCAGCATAATAGGCTTCCATGGCAGCGATCTTTTCCTTGAGTTCAATGACGCCAGGCTCATTTTGACGGCTTTTCATCGGATCAGAATTGAGAATAGACTTTGCTGTACCGTAAAACTGTGGCCCTTTGTTGAAGTTTTCATTGGCTTTGGCCAGTTGGTTTTGGTAGACCTGAGACATCGAGTTGATCCCTTCGGTAACGCGCTTCATACCTGCTTGCAAATCTTTGGAATAAGAATCGATGAGGGCTTGCTTGTGAAATAACGCAATTTGCTTATCGGCCTTTTTGTAGGTTTCAAGCGCGAGGTCGTATTTCTTTTGGAGGTATTGGTCATTGGCCAATTTCATGGTTTTCTTGAGTTCGGCCTCATTTTGAATGTCAAAGCGGAGGTCTTTTAACTGAGCCAATTGCGTATTGACCGCTTCTTTTTCTGTTGGTTTGATCAGCTGTGCCTCTTTGTATTTGGCTTCTGCTTCGTCGTATTTTTTAGCGGTAATGAGGGCCGTAGCCGCCTGCATGGCTTTTTGGAAAGCCTGTGTTTTGGCTTGCGCGTCGGCGGCTTCATTGCGCAATTGTGCAATTTGTTGACGCTCGGCATTTACTTTCGGCTGATTGGGAATAATCGCATCGGCTGCCTTGAGTTTTGACTCCGCTAAATTGAGGTCGCCTGTGTTTTTAGCAGCAAGTGCCTCGTCTAAAAGCTGGGCCACTTGCGCTTCGTCTTGGCTGCGCTTGAGGGCTGCTGCCTTTTGATCGCTAATTTGTTGTTTTTTCTGACTGGCCAGCGCGTAGTCTGGGCGAATCATGAGGATGGTGTCAAAATATGGCACTGCTTTGTCTGGCTGATTGGCAGCAATTTGCTGATTGGCAAGTTGCATGAGGCGAGCGATTGATTTTTGGTCGATGGCGTACTGATACGCCTCTGACGCCTTGGCATCGGCATCGGTTTTGACTAAAGGAACTTGAACAACAGCGCCGCCAGACCACACATATTTGTCGGTAATTTGGTTTTTGGCGAAATTGAGGTCGACGTCGGGTTTTAATTCATAGAGTTCGCAGCTGAGGCTGCGCGCAAGATGCAAGCCACCTGGACTATTGGTTTGGCCTTGTAGCGTGGTGAGGTCAAATAAAATGTATTTGGTGAGGAATCCGCCTTTGGTGAGGCGCAATTGAACCGGCAGCCCTTGCGAGATTTTTGCCGAAACAAAAAACTCCCCACTTTGGTTGCTCAAGACTTTGGTCAGGACGGCATCTTGCTGCATGAGGTCGATGCTGACCCCATAAACATCTTTGTGATCGAGTAAATTGGTGGTTCGCCCTTCAATCACCACAAGGAAATCGCGCTGAGCATATAGCCCAACCGGGAGAAACAATAATACGAGGAGAAGTAATTTGATCATGGCAAACAACAGTTAGTCAAATGAACCAATTCAACGCAATTTGGTACATTTGTTTCGAACACAAATTTGCTAAAAATCAACGAGTAAAAAAAATGCTACGCTACGATCAATTGAGTTACTGGGAACGCGAGCAGTATCTCGTCGGAAATACCTTCGTTATTGTGGGTGCAGGGCTCGTTGGGCTGTCTACCGCACTCTCTTTGCACGACCGCTTTCCGGATGAAAAAATCATGGTGCTCGAACGCGGCTACTTACCCACTGGCGCGAGCACAAAAAATGCAGGTTTCACTTGTTTTGGAAGCCCCTCCGAACTCCAAGACGATTTTCAGCATATGCCAGCTGAAAAGGTTTGGCAAACCATCGAGCTGCGGCTCAAGGGGCTCGAACTACTCAAAAAAAGAGTGGGTGCAGCGCCTATGCACTACCGCAATTGTGGTTCTTGGGATTTGATTGGCGCGCAAGAGCCCGACATCAATGCCGAATTCATCGCTGACTTGAACGCGCAATTCAAAGCCCATTTTGGCCTAGAGAACGTTTATCAAAAAGATCCTCATTTTGAAGAAAAATTTGGCTTCAATGGCTTTCAATCCGCCTATTTCAATGCCTATGAGGGCAGTATCGACACCGGCAAAATGATCGCACAACTGTACCAACAATGCGTTGCGGCAGGCATCCAATTCTTGTTTGCAACGGAGGTCAAATCTTGGGCGTCTGACCAAAATGAGGTCCGTGTAGAAACATCATATGGCCAGCTCTCAGCACAGCACCTTTTTTTATGTACCAACGGCTTTGCGCAAACTTATTTTCCAGATGAACTCAGGCCAGCGCGCGCTCAGGTATTGGTCACCAAACCGCTGAAACACCGTGTAAATGGCACCTTTCACAGCGACCGTGGCTACTATTATTTCAGGGATATCGGCCAGCGTATTTTATTGGGCGGCGGGCGGCACCTCGACTTCCAAACCGAAACCAGCACCGAATTTGAAAAAAATGAACGCATCCGCACAGCACTGCTCCACAAACTCAAAGAAGAGATCTTGCCAGGGCAAGCTTTTGAAATAGACTACGAGTGGTCGGGGATCATGTGCGTGGGTGCAGAAAAAAAACCAATTATTCGCTCCTTGAACAAAAACGTGCACGCAGGTGTTCGAATGGGAGGCATGGGCGTGGCGATAGGTTCGGCCGTCGGAGCAGCCTTAAGTAAATTGGTTTAAAATGAAAGATTCAGAGCAGTCAAAAAAAGCGTTTATCAATCCGATTGACCCCGATAAAATTGCCATCAATCCGCATTTGCTACCCTATGCCCATACGGTGGGTGGTGCGGTCATTAAGCCAGAAGACACCGGCAAACTCAAAGGCCGCGCACTGAGCGCCATGAACCAGCAAACCGATATGCAGCTCTCTCAAATTTATGAGCAAATGCAGTTATTGGCGTCCCAAGCCCAAAAAATTCAAGTCAGAAAGTCCATTTCAGACTACATCTATCAGACAGAACTTCGCTTTGAACCCTTGATCAACCATACATATCACCTCTACCGCAAAGCAGATCAAAAACTCATGCTGTCTCTCATTGGGCCGCAGTCTTGGGGCCGATCAGGCGCTGCACTCACTTATTTAGCGAGTGTCAAGCTACTCGCCGACCACACTTGGGAGGTAC
>JBFYPV010000040.1:0-6757 GCA_041303085.1 Crocinitomicaceae bacterium | reverse complement strand
TAGGGTGTAAAATAGTTTCATAGTGGATAGAATTCGTTCTATGACGTAACAATTCGTTGAAAAGTTGCATCAAATGTTCAAAGTTTTAAATCTAAGGCTAAGTTAATAAAACGTAGCTTTGTGGCACGAAAAGTTCAATTATTTATCATGGAAAACACAGCATTGGCAGGCATTGCCTCACAAGTAAGAAGAGATATCGTCAGAATGGTTTCGGCCGTCAATTCAGGCCACCCGGGTGGTTCACTTGGCTGTACAGACTTTCTTACCTATTTGTATTTTGAGCAAATGCAGCACAACGCCGCTGATTTTCAGATGGACGGCAAAAACGAAGACCTCTTCTTTTTGTCTAACGGCCACATCTCGCCGGTTTGGTATAGCGTACTCGCAAGAGCAGGTTACTTTCCTGCTGCCGAATTAGGCACTTTTCGCAAATTGGGCGCGCGCCTTCAAGGCCACCCCTCCACCGACAAAAACTTACCAGGCATTCGCATGGCTTCCGGCTCACTTGGCCAAGGATTATCTGTGGGGCTTGGCGCCGCACAAATCAAAAAACTCAACCAAGACCCTACTTTGGTTTACACTTTGCACGGCGACGGCGAGCTTCAAGAAGGTCAAATCTGGGAAGCAGCTATGTACGCTGCGGCCAATAAAGTAGACAACATCATTGCTACCATAGACGCCAATGGTCGTCAGATCGATGGCGATGTAGACGAAGTCCTTTCGCTCGGAGACCTCCAACAAAAATGGGTATCATTCGGCTGGGAAGTCTTGCACATGGACGGTCACAATTTTGACAGCATCCGCAGCACCATGCAACAAGCTAAAAGCATGACAGGCAAAGGTAAACCAGTTGTCATCATCATGAAAACTGAAATGGGTCAAGGTGTTGACTACATGATGGGCTCACACAAATGGCACGGTGTTGCACCTAATCCTGAGCAGTTACAAGTAGCGCTGGACCAACTCGCAGAAACCCTCGGAGACTACTAGTGAAAGCAATTTGGGCCCTCCTCTTCCTGACTTTTTTCAGTTTTGGCTGGACCCAAACCACTACGCGCATTCTTTTTATTTTGGATGCCTCCAATTCCATGAACCTCGATTGGAATAACCAAACCCGCATGGCTGCCGCTAAAGAAGTACTATCTAAAAGTGTCGAAAGCTTGCGCGGCGTGCCAAATTTAGAACTTGCCCTGCGTGTGTATGGTCATCAGTCAAACGTTACCAACACCTATCAAGACTGCCAAGACACCAAGCTAGAAGTGCCTTTTGGCCCTGCGAACATCGATCCTATCAAAACCAAAATCAAAGGTCTACAAGCCAAAGGCGCTACGCCAATTGCACGGTCTTTAGAAGCTTCAGCTGCAGATTTTCCGGATACACTCGCCCGCAACTTCATCATCCTCATTACCGACGGCCTTGAGTCTTGCGACAACGACCCCTGTATTGTTGCCCGCAAACTCCGAGACAAGGGCGTTAAGGTCACACCATTTGTGATCGGCCTCGGCATGGACCTCAGCTACCTCGACAAATTTGAATGCATCGGAAGCTACACCGACGCCGAGAGCAAGGCCGCTTTTGAAAACGTGCTCTCCAATATTTTGTCTAAAGCACTTTTGAACACAAGCGTTCAGATCAACCTCAATACCGTAGAAGCCAAGCCACTCGAAACAGACGTCAGTATGTTTTTGTACGAGGCGGGCACTTCCAACTTAAAATACACTTTCGTTCACACCCTCAACCGCAAAGGTTTGCCCGACACCCTCGTGCTCGATCCTTCTTTGCGCTATGATTTGCGCGTGGCTACTGTTCCGCCGATCTCGAAAAACAATATTGCCATCTTGCCGCATACGCACAACACCATTCAGGTGCCAGCAGGGCAGGGGCAACTCAAAGTCACTTCCGTAAAAAGTCTTGCGGGCACGCAACTCGAGACCCGCATCTTGCAAACAGAAGGCGCTAAAACACTGCACGTACAGCAACTCGGCGACATTCAAAAGTATTTGGTAGGTACCTATCAGTTGGAAATCTTAACGCTTCCGCGCACCTACAAAGAAGTCAAAATTGAGCAATCCAAACTGACGAGCATTGACATCGCGGCTGCTGGTCAGTTCGTATATCAAGCCCCCAAAGGCATTTTAGGTCAAGTGTTTTATGAGCGCAATCCGGGACAGTGGGAGTGGGTCTGCGACCTCCCCTTCAACCAAATTACGGGTAATATCCGCTTGCAGCCAGGCACTTTCAAAGTTGTTTATCGCGAAAAAGACCAGCGATCAAGCACCTACACCAGAGAAAAGAAATTCACTATTACATCCCTTAAAATCACTAATTTAACTTTATAAAAATGGAATTTGAAGTATTCGGAAACAAAGACACCCGTTCGGGATTTGGCGAAGGTTTAGCTGTACTTGGCGAACAAAACCCAGATGTAGTTGCACTTTGTGCAGATTTGACGGGCTCTCTTAAAATGGATGCGTTTCAAAAAGCGCACCCTGAGCGTTTCTTTCAAGCGGGTATTGCCGAGGCAAACATGATTGGCCTAGCTGCCGGCATGACCATCGGCGGCAAAATTCCTTTTACGGGTACTTTTGCCAATTTTTCTACTGGCCGCGTTTACGATCAAATTCGTCAGTCTGTCGCTTATTCCAAAAAGAATGTGAAAATATGTGCTTCACACGCGGGCCTCACGCTCGGTGAAGACGGCGCCACGCACCAGGTGCTCGAAGATATCGGCATGATGCGCATGTTGCCCAACATGACCGTCATTGTTCCGGCCGACTTCAACCAAACCAAACAAGCTACCATTGCTATAGCCGCACACGAAGGCCCAGTTTACTTGCGTTTTGGCCGTCCGGTGATGCCTATTTTTGTGAAGCCAGACGCAGCATTCGTGATTGGTAAAGCCGATGTTTTAGCAGAAGGCACCGACGTCACTATTATTGCTTGTGGCCATATGGTCTGGAAATCTATCGAGGCCCTCAAAGAATTGCATGCCATTGGTATTTCAGCCGAGCTCATCAATATGCACACCATTAAACCACTCGACGAAGCCGCGATTTTAAAGTCTGTAGGCAAAACAGGTTGTGTTGTTACGGCAGAAGAGCACATGATGAACGGTGGTTTGGGCGAGGCTGTTTCTCAAGTCTTGAGCCGCCAGTATCCGGTTCCGCAAGAATACGTTGCCGTCAATGACACCTTCGGAGAGTCAGGTACTCCAATGGAACTCATGACCAAATACCACATCGACACACCAGATGTTGTTGCTGCGGTCAAGCGTGCAATTGCCCGCAAGTCTATTATTATCTAAGCTAAAGCGCTAAAGCTTCCGCTACTGTTTGGACAGGCCTTTGGCAACTTCCAAACTCACACACCGAGATGGCACCAACTGTGTATAGCTCGGAGCAGGGTAAACTTTGGTGGTAAGAAAGCAAGCAGTCTGTTTGTTTGGTGGCCTGAAAAACTTCCATGGGCGCTGTGTTATTGAGTACATGCCAGTGCTTTTCTGGGTAAAGTTGTCTGAATAAGAGCAGGCCCCAGTTGGAATAACCCGAACCGTAGGTTTCCATGCCGTCGTATATATTTTGAAGCATTTGTTGGGCGCTATTGGTCCAGTCTTGGTTCTGGTAGTAAAAGCCCATGGTTAGAAAAGCATGCGCCATGACTGAATTGCTCGAGGCAATGACGTTGTCGTGGAGGTCCATGTTGCGGCTGATCAGCGTAGAATCCGACGCCGTGAAATAACACATTTTGCTTTGCGGATGCTGAAATTCAGCGGCTACCTTTTCGGTAAGCGTTTTGGAAAATGCTAAAAAATCGAGCTGGCCTGTACACTGATACGCCAAACTCAAAGCTTCTATGGTGTGGGCGTAATCTTCCAAAAATGCAGCAACACTTTTCTGCTGATTTGTATTGACCCTCAAAAGTTGTTGGCCATCCCATTGTACTTCTTTGATCCAAGAAAGTATCTTGAGTGCCCGAATTAAAAATGCGTCTTCGCCAAAAACGCGGTAAGCCTCCAGCAAGCCTTTGGCGGTCATGGCATTCCAGCTGACGAGCAGTTTGTTATCTAAGCCGGGCCTTACGCGCAGACTGCGCTCGCGAAGTAAGGCCTCATTGATCTGTGCTTTTTGTGTGAGCCATGCAGCTAAATCTAGACCTTCTAATTTGGCAAAAGCGCTGTCGGTATGCTTGCGCAACGGAATGTGTTTACCCTCTTCCCAATGCCCAGTTTGATTGATGTGGTAATAGCGTTTCACGCGCTCGGCCTGCGCCCCAAACAATTGGTCTATTTCGTTTGGCGTCCAGCAATAGAATTTACCTTCCTCTCCTTCGCTGTCTGCGTCGAGTGCGCTGTAATAGGCGCCTAAATCTGAGCGGAGTTCGCGTTCGAGAAAATCAAAGGTCTGAAAAACAACATCTTTGTAATGCGGCGTTTGATAGCTTGCATACGCTTTGGCGTATAGCCCGATGAGCTGTCCGTTGTCGTAGAGCATTTTTTCAAAATGCGGCACCTTCCACAACACGTCTACGCTGTAGCGCGTAAAGCCACCGCCTACTTGATCGTAGATGCCACCCAAGGCAATTTTGTCGAGCGTCAGGCGCACCTGCTTTTCAATTTTAGCTTCGTCAAAATGCTGCGCATAACGCAGTAAGAAAAGCCAGTTATTGGGCAGCGGAAATTTCGGCGCTTTGTTGGTTCCGCCTTCAAAAGTGTCAAAACTGCGGGCCCAGCGCACGACCAGCTCGTGGAGTCTTTCGGCTTCAAAGCCCGAAATTTCTTGCGGGGCGGCAATGAGTTCTGCTTGCTGAATGCCTTCGTGGAGTTGTCTCGCGTAGTCTATGGCTTTGACTCTATCGTTGGCATAGGTGTGCGCCAAAGATTTGAGAATATGCATCCATTGTTCTTTGGGGAAGTAGGTGCCGCCGTAAATGGGCCTGCCGTCTGGGAGCGTGAAACAATTGAGTGGCCAGCCGCCGCGTTGGGTCATGAGCTGAACAGCCGTCATGTAGATTTGGTCTACATCTGGGCGCTCTTCGCGGTCCACTTTTATATTGATAAAATGTGCGTTCATGAGCGCAGCTACTTCTTCGTCTTCAAAGCATTCGTGCTCCATTACGTGACACCAATGGCAGGCCGAATACCCAACGCTGATCAAAACCATTTTGTCTTCGGCTTTTGCGCGCTCAAAAACGTCTGCTGACCAAGCCACCCAGTGCACGGGGTTTTGGGCATGTTGTAACAAATAAGGTGAACTTTCGTTGCCGAGTTGGTTGGCCATATGCTTAAAATTTGACTAAAGAAGAACTATATTTGCCCAAGATATCATACCGTGCAACAAATACGCCCTTACAAAGTTCTGCTTTTTTTAGTTCTAGTCTTGTCACTTTTGTGCATTCCTAGTGCACTTATTCCCGAAGAAGGCGTCAAGTGGCTGGGTGTCAACTGGCGCTTCTTGCCGCTAGAGCGCGTTTGGGTAGCCAAAAAACAAGTCAAGAAGAACATCGATAAAATTGTAGCCGCGGTAGATACCACCGACATCAACGACGGCGTCAAGCACATCGGTAAAAGCTCGGGCCAAACCGGCCTTCCGGATGGCGGTTCATTGGCCAGCGAGTCGGCAAATCCGCTGCAAATGAGTGGGAGTGCAGCTGCCAAACTTTACCGTTTCTTTGCCGCGCTACAAGGTGCTGCCGAGGGGCAAAAAATCAGTATCTTTCACTACGGCGACTCCCAAATTGAGGGCGACCGCATGACCGGCTATATTCGCCAACGCATCCAACAACAATTTGGCGGCATAGGCCCTGGTTTCATTCCGGCCTACAACGTATACAACACACAAAGCTTCAAGCAAAAAGTATCGCCTAACTTCAAGCGCTACACCGCTTTTTGGCCTCCAAAAATGAGTTCTCGCCGCTATGGTGCGCTGTTATCGGCCGCTACATTTGATGTCAGCGGTGCTACAGAAACGCCAACCGAAGCTTGGGTAGAAATCGCGCCTTCGCCGTCGGCTTTTACGCGGGCCCGCACCTATAGTCAGGTCAAATGTTATTACAACAGTTGTTATGCGCCTTGTTCGGTCAAGATTTACGAGAACGATAAACTCATCCACGAAGACTCTTTGGTCGCCGATGGTGGTCAGCATGTTTTGCCCCTCAGTTTTGGACACACACCTGGCAAATTGCGCTTTGTGTTTGCCTCTACCAAAAGCCCCATTTTCAATGGTTTTAGTTTAGATGGCGATGTAGGCGTACAGGTCAATAATGTGGCCATGCGCGGTTCTTCTGGCCACGACCTCAGCTCTTCAGATGCCAGTATTTTTGCACAAATGCACCGCGAAGCCAATACCAAGTTATTTATCTTGCAATTTGGCGGCAATTCCGTTCACGCCTTCCGCGACAGCAGCAGCGTGCGCTACTACATTGGCGCACTCAAAAACCGCATCAATTATATTCAGAAATTGGTACCCGACGCCGCCATCATTTTAATTGGCCCCAGCGACATGTCTAGGCTCCACGACGGCGTATTTGAAACCTATCCGTATTTACCCTACACCGTAGACCGCATGCAGAAAATGTGCGCTGAAAACGGGGTAGCATTCTGGAATTTATATGGCGCCATGGGCGGTAAAAACTCCATGCCGGCATGGGTTGCTCAGGGCTTGGCTGGAAAAGATTACGTGCATTTTAGCCCTCGTGGCGCCAGCATTGCTTCACAGTACTTTTTTGAGGCTTTTGGCGCTGCTTATTCCGAATGGCAGTC
>JBFYPV010000039.1:0-3071 GCA_041303085.1 Crocinitomicaceae bacterium | reverse complement strand
CCTGCCTACAACGCCGAGGCTGTTACTTTACTGCAGTCCAAGAAAAACCGCATCATCCTCATTCAAAATGAAGTTGAACTCCCGCAAACTTTGGTGAGAAGCGCCCTCAATGGCTACCTCGTTCAAGATGCCGATATGGCGAGCGAAGGCCCTGAGCACTTGGTTGTCAAAACAGCACTTGCACCTAGCGAACAAGAAATTCAAGATTTACTTTTCGCCAACAAATTGGTCAAGCACACCAAATCCAACACCATCATTTTAGCAAAAGACGGTCAGCTCCTCGCAAGTGGAACCGGCCAAACTTCCAGAGTAGATGCGCTCAAACAAGCTATCCACAAGGCGAAGAGTTTTGGTTTTGATCTCAATGGAGCGGCAATGGCCAGCGATGCATTTTTCCCTTTCCCTGATTGTGTAGAAATTGCACACCTCGAAGGCATCAATGCGGTCATCCAACCTGGCGGCTCTGTAAAAGACGATCTTTCAATCACCTATTGCGATGAAAATCAGATGAAAATGGTGTTGACGGGTGTTCGTCATTTCAAACACTAAGTGCATTCTTGAAAAAAATCACAAATCTGAACGACAAACGTAACCTTTAAACGTATTGTACGAATAAGAAGAAATTACACAAACCAATAAGCGCTTAAAATGGGCCTTTTTAACTTTCTTACACAGGAAATTGCCATTGACCTCGGTACGGCAAATACCCTGATTATTTGGAACGACAAAGTTGTCGTCGACGAACCTTCAATTGTAGCCAAAGATATCCAAACGGGTAAGGTGGTTGCCATTGGAAGAAAGGCGCAACAAATGCATGGCAAGACACACAAACTCATCGAAACCGTGCGTCCGCTCAAAGACGGCGTCATTGCCGACTTCCAAAGTGCCGAACAAATGATCAAAGGCATGATCAAAATGATCAATCCAGGTCGCAGCTTATTTAATCCCTCACTCCGCATGGTCATCTGCATTCCATCGGGTATCACAGAAGTTGAAAAACGCGCGGTACAAGATTCAGCAGAACACGCCGGAGCCAAAGAAGTTTACCTCATCCACGAACCAATGGCCGCTGCAATTGGTATCGGCATCGACGTAGAAGAACCAATGGGCAACATGATCATCGACATAGGTGGCGGTACTTCAGAAATTGCCGTTATTGCCCTTGGCGGTATCGTTTGTGATAAATCTATCCGCATTGCCGGCGACGACTTCACCAACGACATCGAAGAATACATGCGTCGTCAGCACAATATCCTTGTCGGAGAACGCACCGCAGAACAAATTAAAATTGAAGTGGGTGCGGCCTTGCCAGAACTCGAAAATCCACCTGCCGATTTCGCAGTCCGCGGACGCGACCTCATGACCGGTATTCCGAAAGAAATCATGGTCTCTTACCAAGAAATCGCCCACGCACTTGACAAAACGATTTCTAAAATTGAAGAAGCAATCTTAAGTGCGCTCGAAATGACACCCCCTGAGTTATCTGCCGATATTTACAAAACAGGTATTTACCTCGCTGGCGGTGGTTCTATGCTACGCGGTCTCGACAAACGTATTCAGGCCAAAACCAAATTGCCTGTGCATATCGCTGAAGATCCGCTCAGAGCAGTTGCACGCGGCACGAGCATCGCACTCAAAAACATCGACAAGTACCCATTCTTAATGGGCCGTTAATCGGCGTTTGCGCCTTCGAGGGCGTTCTCAATTTCTTGCTTGTATTTGTTCACCAGTTCGGTATACGCCGCTCCTGTTGCAGGCCCACTAAAACCGGTATGAATGGCTATGATTTTTCCTTGGTCATCCACTAAAATAGAGGTCGGAAAACTCATGATGCCATTGAGCATCGGAAAATAAGCTGCGGCTGCTTCTTTGCTAGACGTTCCCGCTAAGTAAACCGGATAATTCACCTGCAAATCCTTCACGAATCGCTTCAAGCGACTTCTTTGTTTTTTGTTGTCAGTCCCGACCTCAAAGCCAAGTGCAATAATCTCCAAGCCCTGCTTACCATAAGTTGCGTGTAATTCTTTCAATAGATTCGCTTCATCGATGCAATTCGGACACCATGTTCCCATGATCTGAATCAGCGTCAGCTGTCCATTTTTGGATAAATCCAGATTCGTTTTTCTTCCGTTCAATTTGATCAGGTTGTTGAGCACCACCCTTTCATCACGTTTGATCAAATAAGTCAGTTCTGCTTCATCTCTTAGTTGAACCGTTTCGTCTTTGATTGCTTTAAATGGGGAGCTTGATTTTCCTCCGCTATAGAATACACCGGTCATTTCATTGCTGCCATATAAATCTGCCTCCACCACAAAGGCCCAATAACCAGTGTAGGTCTGTAAATGCAATTTGCCATTTGCGGCATAACCATGCAAATAACGGTAATCGCCGGTTTCGCTGAGAAAACTTCCGTAAACAAAAGTACCACGCTCTTGCTGAAAGACACCAACCAATACTTCTTCATTTGCAGTACCTGGTTGAAAAACAACCTTCCAGCGACCTGTTAAGTCAGAAGGGATAGACGCCGCATTTGAATCGGGCAAAGTTTGTAAGCCTGCATACAAGTGTACAGGGTAGCGAACCGGCGTTTTTTTATTATAATTGATCCACCAACCGCGGGCTTCGGAAAAATCTTCGTTAAATGCAATGCGCCATTCGGCGTCTTGGGCAGGGAATTGATAGATAAGGGTATCGCCTATCCGTTTTTTTACGGACAACTGATATTCTTCTTTTCCATTGAAAATGATAATTAGGCCTTTCTCATTTATCGAAGAAAATGCTGCTGTAACATTTATTTGCAAGCGATCATTGAGTTGAATTTCTGCAATATATGGGAAAAGTGGACCATTAGGTCGGGACGCAAAATTGTCTTGGCTATGACCTAGAAAACCATTCAAAAAAGTAAATATGATTCCAAAAATAGCGTTACGCATGGGTTGAAAGATTGCGGGGTTGAACCACTAAATTAAAAGAAATAAACTATCTTGCTTTGCGCATGCAACTTTTTCAAATCAAAATACGTCAGTGCTAAGGAGTCTATGGAGGAACAAGAACTCATACAAGATTGTATT
>JBFYPV010000038.1:0-5226 GCA_041303085.1 Crocinitomicaceae bacterium | reverse complement strand
TTAAAGCCCTCGGAACTCGCCGCCAATAGTGCGCAGTGCATGGCAGAGCTCGTGGCGCAGTATTTTGACCCGCAACTTTTTACAGTAGTATTGGGTGGCGTGGCAGAAACCACCGCTTTGCTCGAAGAACGTTTTGACAAAATCTTTTTTACCGGCAGCCCCGCTGTTGGGCGCATTGTGTATCAGGCTGCGGCCAAGCACCTCACACCGGTAACCCTGGAACTCGGTGGCAAAAGCCCTGCTATCCTGACGCCGAGTGCCGACTTGCCCACCGCTATCAAGCGCTTGGTTTGGGCCAAATTCTTAAACGCTGGCCAAACGTGCATTGCTCCCGATTACGTATTTGTCCACGAAAGTATTTATCAAGAATGCCTCGTGTTAATGCAAAAAGAAATTGAAAAAAATCAATATGCGCTCGCCAACAAAAACTACGTTCAAATTATCAATGAACGAAATTTAGCGCGCTTGGAGCAGCTACTTGACAAAAATAAAATTGCATTTGGTGGCGCAATCAATCATGCCGACCGAACGATTTCGCCAACTATACTCAAAGAGGTCAGTTTCGACGACGCCATTATGCAAGAAGAAATATTCGGCCCTATTCTTCCTGTGCTCAGCTACAAGCAATTTGACACCGTACTCGATTATATTCAAGACCACGAAAAACCGTTGTCGGCCTATTTGTTTTCCAATAACAAAACCGAACAAGCCGCCTGGATCGGGCAGCTCTCTTTCGGGGGCGGTTGTATCAATGATGCCATTATGCACATCACCAATCCGAATTTGCCATTTGGCGGTGTCGGGCAGAGCGGAAACGGCAGCTACCACGGCAAGGCTGGTTTTGATACTTTTTCACATCGGAAATCTGTTTTCGAGAAACCCCGCTTATTTGAAGTACCTTTGAAGTACCCGCCTTATACGGCTGCAAAAATGAACTGGATCAAACGCTTACTCAAATTCTCATGAATCCGATAGCCAAACTTGCCGGCGTAGGCAAAGAATACCAAGTCGGCGACCAAACCATTGTTGCGCTGCAACCCGTCGATCTCGAAATCAGGTCGGGCGAGCTCTTACTCATTATTGGGCCCTCGGGCTCTGGCAAGACCACCCTACTCTCTTTATTGGGCTGTGTCATTTATCCTTCTTATGGCCAACTTTGGGTCAAGGATCAATTTGTAAATGAACTCAATCAAAACCAACTTGCCGCGCTGCGTTTGCATACCATTGGCTTTGTTTTTCAGAGTTTCAACCTGATTGCACCGCTCAATGCCCTAGACAACGTCATGATGCCGCTGCAGCTCAAAAAATTACCGAGAGCCGAGGCCAAGCAAAAAGCTTTGGCGGCCCTCGAACTCGTCGGCATGCTCGACCGCAAGGGCAATTTACCCAAACAACTTTCTGGCGGCCAACAACAACGCGTGGCCATTGCGCGCGCTTTGGTCACAGACCCACAGCTCGTGCTCTGCGATGAGCCCACCGCCTCGCTAGATGCCAACTCGATTTCTACCGTGATGCAAGAACTTGTTAAACTTGCCCGCAATGGCAAAGCCGTTTGTGTCGTTACCCACGACCCCCGTCTGATCCAATACGCCGACCGCATCATCGAGGTCGAGGCAGGCCGCGCCACCGAAATCGCCAAAACAGACCTTTCACAAAAATTAGCAATTCATTGATATGAAATTCCAGATCCTTACCCCCTTCGTTCTCTTATTGGCCCTTAACTCTTGCGGTGGCGACACCGAAAAGAAAGTGAAAGTCGAAAAGTATAAAGTGGACAAAATCGACAAAATCATTGGCATTGCCCGCATTGAGCCTGCCGCAAAAATTAGCCCAATTGGTGCAGAAAGTGCAGGTAAAATCATCAAAATTCACGTGCAAGAAGGCCAAATCGTGAAAAAAGGTACGCTCCTACTCACCCTAGACCAAAGCGTAGACGCCGCGCAAATTCAGCAAAGCGATGCCCGCTTGGCTACGCGCCAACAACGCGTCAAAAGTTTAGAAGCCAAAATTGCGGCCATTGAACTCAAAATCAGTTTGGCCGATACCGAACGCATGCGCGACCGTCGCCTGGCCGATGCCCAAGCGGGCACCCAAAAAGCGGCTTTTGACTCTGAAAGTATCTACAACAACCTCAGAGCTGACCTCGCCATTGCCAAAGCAGACTTAGCGGAGGCCAAAGCTACGATTGGCGAAGTGGAAACCGAACGCAATTACGCTCAAAAACTCCTCGACAAAAAGAACATTTATGCGCCTGCAGATGGCATGGTCTTGAGCTGGGAAGTCAAGTTAGGGCAAGCGGTGAGCATTGGCAGCAAACTCGCCGATTTCGCTCCTGCTGGCGACCTCATTGCCACCACAGAAGTCGATGAATTGTTTGCCATGAAAGTCAAGAAAGGCCAACGCGTTCAGATCAATATCCAAGGCACCACAGACAAACTCAGTTCCGGAACCGTTGTGTACTGCGCACCGTTTCTTTCCAAGAAATCAATTTTCAATGACCGCGCTGACAACCTCGAAGACCGTCGCGTCAGAGAAGTGCGCGTGCGCATAGACCAACCAGAAGCGGTATTGATTGGCAGCCGAGTAGAATGCATCATTTCTTTATAAGCCATGCAATTACTGCGCACCGCCCTTAAATTCATCAAATTCGACAAGCCCAAAAGCATCGGTGCCTTGTTTGGTGTCATTATTTCTATCTTTTTGGTGGGTCAGCAAACGGGTATATTCACCTTTCTGACCAACGCCATGTGCTATTTTGTGCGCGTCAACGACGGCTACGTTTGGGTGACCGACAACAAAACAGAAAACGTCAATGCGCTTGCTCCAATTGATGTGCGCCTCGGCTTTGAAATGGAAAGCCTACCCCATATCAAAAAAGCACACCAGTTTGTGATTGCCAGCGGCGCGGCGCGTTTCCCTGACGGCACGGCAGCAGGCCTGAGTATTGTAGGCGTTGAGCTCCCGGCATTCAACGGCATTCAGCAAGGTATTTTCTTTGATGGTGCGCCCCAAGACCTCATTGCCGACGGCGCTGTTTCAGTAGATTTCTTTGACGCCAAAGCGCTGGGCAACCCTAAAAAAGGCGACTACTTTGAGCTCAACAACAAGCAAGTGCGCATTGCTGCACTCACCAAAGGCGCGCGTTCTTTTGGCGGCGGCCTGATTTCCTATACCACCATCGACCGCGCCCGTTTTTTAGGCAACGTACCGCTGTCCAAAACCTCCGCATTTTTAGTCGAGGTAGACCGCAGTCAAAATATGGAAAAAGTAGTGCAGTCCATCAATGCCAACATTCCTGGCGTCAAGGCTTGGATGCCAAAAGAATTTAAAAACCAGACGATCCTGACGGTACTCAAGTCCAGCGGCATTGCGTTTTCTTTTGGAACGCTCATTATTTTTGCACTCATTTCGGGCTTCATTATTATCGGGCTCACCCTCTACTCTGCGGCCATTGATCGCATCAAAGACTACGGCACGCTCAAGGCCATTGGCGCCACCAACGGCTATATCAGAAAGCTCATCCTGATGCAAGCCACGCTCTACGCCATCGTCGGTTTTTTAATCGGTTATGCTTTGATTGAAGGATTCAGAAACGGTATTGCCAACGCCGGCACACTATTTACGTTCTCACCGGCCATCAAATTTGGGTTTTTCGTCATCACAGCCGTCATCAGTATTTCCGGAACTTTATTTGCCATCCGCCGCATCACCAAGTTGGAGCCCGCTTCAGTTTTTAGGAATTAAGCGAGTCTGCTTCATTCGTAAAGTGAAAAAAGCACAATGTTGTCTATGCCAAGCGCTGCCTTGATGACTTCGTTCCATTTGAGCATGGCTTTGCGATTCTGACCGCGGTCTACTTGCGTTAAAAATTCACTAAGCACCTCGTCAAGCACGCGTTTTGAATCCTTGTAGATGGCATCGACACGCTGCGGAGTCAACACCTCTTTTCGGCAGGCCAACTCAAACTTGCGCCGTTCTATTTCGCAGAGGTCAAAATACATATTGATAAAGCAATTGACCGTCGGGTCTACACTTAACTTATAATACGTTTGATACGGATCAATGACACAACTGCTCAGCAAAACCAAGCTGTCTTTGGTTTCGAGTAGGTCGTAAAACAGCTGCACTTCTAGCTTATAAAGTGGAGAGATGTCAGCCATTTGCTTATTGGGCTGCCCAATGTTTTCTGGCAGTTCTTCGCGCAGGAGCACGCGTTGTGTTGACCATGGAATGAAAGGATGTTCAAAAATCCGGTTGTGACGGATACTTCGTTTGGCGATCAGCTCATTGGAAATCGTTGCTTTCTGATAGAAAAGTTGATTTCTCTTGGCCTGGCTTTCGGTGGGGTAAGGCGCCGGATTTTGCGCCCAATAAGCTGCTGAATAAGGAAAGGCCATGATTTTCCGATAGATGTCTACCCCCTCCAAAAAATCAAAATGTGGCTGCATGGTGTTCGTTTGGGGAGTATAAACTTGAATACTGGCCTCGCCATGGTAATGCCCAATATTGGTGTTGGTTTCGCGAATGCTACTCAAATACGTAATGTCATAAAATGCTTTCAAATGCTCAAGTGGTGCACCTTTATCTCTTTTGCCGTAAGCGCACTGCAATTGAAAATCGATGTTTTGAAGGCTGTCTGTATGAAAAAGCGCTATGAAAGGTTGCTGCACGCAATGCTGACAACTCAAAAAAACCTGCACGAGCTCATTTGTTCTGGGATTCAACCAAGCGGTTCCGCTAAATGACTTTCCATCGGCCACTTTAGGGAAAAACTTGATTTCAAGAAGGGTGTCTAATGCACTCGTTTGAACGGAATCGGATAGCAGAAAACGAAAGTATTTTTGTGGTCTTTTGCCGACATTAAATGGTGAATACGGATACAAGGGGCTGGCCTCACGTAAATTGAAGGCAAGCAACGCATTGGCGGTGGCATGAGATGCAAAATACCTGTTGTCATAGGGATACAACGCAAATCTTCCGGTTTTAAGTGTTGTGCTCAGTGGTCCAAAAGCACCTTGTTTCAAGTGAAAATAGGCCTCGACAAGCTCAACTTGTTCGGCTTCTAAAAAACTCCTCAGTTCGAAATAAGCCTGGGCGCTATCTTTGGCTGCGCTTTCGACTTCACTGGCCCGCAGCAAAAGTTGACCTAAAGCAGCTTGATTGCCGTTGTTGACGACTACCTCACTGACTTCTTGCGTGCGACTAAACGATGGGCCTTCTTGTGCA
>JBFYPV010000037.1:0-21673 GCA_041303085.1 Crocinitomicaceae bacterium | reverse complement strand
GCTCTGGAAGTGATCAATGACTTGTTTGCCGTCGTGTTTGTACATGGCCAATTCCGTGATTTTGGAGTCTTTGGTGTGGCCACCTGTTGTTTCGACATCGACAATGACATAGTTCATGTCTACGAAGTTAGAAAAAAGCGTGGGTCTGCGTTTTTGTATGCTTTCAAATTTTTCGTTTTCTTTGACAAAAAATTGATTTCTATGAAAACAAGCCTACTTCTTATAGTGCTTTTGTCGCAAGTTGCACTTTTCGCACAAAGTAACCTCAGTATTTTCAACAACAACGGCCAACAATTTTATGTGGTCTTGAACGGCATTCGCCAAAATTCAAAACCCGAAACCAACGTTCAGGTCGGGCAAATTAAAAATGGCAGCTATGCAGTCAAAGTCATCTTTGCCGACGGCAAAACACCAGATATCGACAAAAATTTCATGATCGATGCACCGTACGACATCACGGCCCGTATCATTTTCAAAAAAGGAAAAGGAAAATTGCAATTGATTGGCCAAGAACCCACCCATGGCGTGATCCAAGAAGCGGTGGTGTATCGTCCGTCCGACGCTGCGGTTTATTCAGATGCCGTTGTAGTGAATGCCATCCCAAGTCAAACTGCTACGACTATTCAAAACACAACGAATAATAATACTTCAAATGGAACGGTAAATACTTCCGGATCCTCTAATGTAAATGTTCAATCTACTGGGGTGAATACCAATGCTGCAGGTCTCAATATGAACATGAATGTTCAAGAAACGACTACTAATACGACCGTCACCAATACGAATCCGAATGAAAATGTCAACCTCAACATGAATTTGTCTGTGGGTGGCGTCAATGTGAACCTGAATGCCAATGCGAGTGGGACAGGTGTGGGTACGAGTACGAGCGTTAGTGAAACGAGTACAACCACAACCACGAGTACAACAATTTCTTCCTCGAGTACGACCGCTGCGTCAGTTACCCCAAATGTTCAGGTAAGTTCAAATGCAAATCAAACACAAATACAAACTCAAACACAAGTACAAGCGCAAACACAAGGACACACCGTGAACTGCACCCAAACGATGAACCGTTTGGAGGCTTTCAAGGCGGAATTGCAAGATCAGTCTTTTGAGGACGACCGTCTGGAGGCGCTCAAATTGGGCTTGAACAAAACCTGTTTAACGACTGCTCAGGCGGCGCAATTATTGGATTTATTCTCTTTCGACGAAAACCGTTTGGAGGCAGCCAAGTATTTGTCAGATCGCTTGACAGACCGCGCGAGCGCAGGAGAGCTCGCCAAAAAGCTAAATTTCGATAGCAGTAAAATGGAATACCGCCGCTACATCAGTGAGTAACGACGGTATTGACCGAGTGTTGTGATTAAAAGTGCTTAGATCTGAACTACTTTGTCTTTGGGGTGACGCACCTTGAAGTCGTAGTCGAATGTTTGGTTTTCTTTGGCCTTGAGTTTCAGTTTCCATTCAATGAGGCCGGTTTTCTCGTCGATAGTACCTTTACCTAGATTCGATTTTTCTATCGTGATTTCTGGGTTGGTAGTGAGTGGTACTTGGTCCTGAATGATGAGTTCTATCTCTGAAGACTTGAGGTTGCGTACCTCGATGTTGTAGGCAAAATTGCGCTCCTTTTTATCTTGAATGATGCGCTCTTTGCTTTGGTTTTTGAGCAGGGTGCGTTTGACGACAATATTCGGGTCCTTCCCTAAAGACAAATTGAGTGTGTCATCCATGGTGGTAGGGTCGAGATACGTTTCGCCAATGTAAGTGCCATCGAAGAAGATATTTGCTTTGGCTGGCACCAACTGGAGTTCGTCTAGTTTGGTCATTTGGGCCACTAGGTAAACACCTGGATCTAGTTTCGGAACCGCATAATAACGGAAGCTCGTGTTGAGCTCAGATTGTTTCACCAAAACCATGCGTACTTGATTGTCAGAGGCAATGCTGTAATTGAGGTCGATCTTGAACTCGGCAGAAATGAGTTGTTGTACAATTGTGGTGAATTGATCAGCGCCAAGTGCATTGACCTCCGCTTTACCATTTGTTGAGTACATAAAACCCATATTCATGGCGGAGGTATTGACTGAAGCAGGTACGTCGTCTCCATATGCATCAGAGCGGAGTCTGGATTTTTCTTGTAATTGTTTTCTGAATTCTTGGTAGTCGATATACCACGGGCTGAGCTCTGGCTTGGTTTTGTTGGCGTAAGGGTTGTTGGTCGAGATGCTCAATTTGACGTCGTTCCAGTCCAAACCTGTTTGTTGGCGCACTTGTGCTTTGTAGGTAAGGCTGATTTTTCCAGAGGTAGCTTCGCTGCGGATGTCGTAGAGCGGCGTCCAGCCAGCATTGGAAGCCAGGTAGCTGAGGTCGATGCGGCCGCTCGCAACTTCTTTAGCCATAAAGGTAATGACGATGCGCGGTATGCCTTTAATTTCTGGGGTAGGGTTGTTTTGTTCGGCGTAGTTTTGCAGGTCGTTGAGTCTGGTATCGAGGTCTGAGATGAGGTCTGTTTTCTTTACTTTTTGGCGGTCTAGCGCACTGATTTTTTTATTGAGTTCAGAAACCTTAGTGGTGTAATAATCTACAGTAGATTTCAATAACTGAATGCTGTCATTGACCTTGCCTTGGCCTTTTACGGCGCCGTTAGAAATGATGATTTTGCGTGCGGCTACCAATACTTCAATCTCGTCGTTGATGTCGCGCAGCTCAAAATTGATGAGTTTGATAGAGTCTTCGAGCACTTTAATGGCATTGCGAATTTTAAGAGGGAGTTCAGTTTTAGTCCACTGTATATTCGGTTGCGGGTAGTAATATTCGTATTTGGAATCGAGAATTACAACCGCGCCAGTAGCCTTGACCTGAATGGTTCCGGCTGAAATTTGCGGAGAAATGCCTTCAACAATGACCTCACTAAGGCCTGCTTTAATGCTGTAGTTGGCTTTGTGCTGCAACTGCGCGCCTTGGGTGTAGACGGTGACACTGTGTAAAGTGCTTTTGACGGTGACCTTATCGTTGGCAAAGAGGGCGCTAGCTACAAGGGCAAAGGAGAGGAGTAATTTGATTTTCATAGGTGATTTTTAGATTTCAAAAACGTAAAAGTAAGGTCTTTATTATAAGTCGTATCTTTGTGGCAATGAAATTCGAAGACTACCATATTGACCAAAAAATTAAGGACCAACTAGAAGTGCTCGGTTTCAGACGCCCTACCGATATCCAATACCGTGCCATAAAACACATCTTGGATGGTGAAGACGTCATGGCTGTGGCCCAAACGGGAACCGGTAAAACAGCTGCGTTTGTGATTCCGGTACTCAATAAGTTGCTGAAATACAAAAAAAACGCAACCAACTCCATTCAGATCCGCTGTATTGTATTGGTGCCAACCCGAGAGCTCGCCCAGCAAATTACAGGTGTTTTTGAGCAAATAGGCGCCCAAACAAAGGTCAAAGTCATTGGTTTGTATGGCGGTGTGGAGCAAGAAGCCCAGATCAAGCAACTGCAAGTTGGCGCTGAGGTACTGATTGCCACCCCAGGCCGCATGTTTGACCTCATTGCCCAAGGCCACCTAGATGTATCGGGTGTGCATACTTTGGTGCTAGACGAAGCCGACCTTATGCTCGATCTCGGTTTCAACAAAGACATCCAAGACATCATCAAAAAAATACCAGCCAAGCACCAAACCTTGTTTTTTACGGCCACCATCGACAAAAAAATCAAGTCCTTGGCTTATGACGTCGTGCGTTCGGCTATCCGCATTCAGTTGTCGCCACAAAATCCGGTCTCCAAAAACGTGCAGCACGCCGTGGCCTTCATCGAAATGGACGACAAACGCTTTTTCTTAGAAAACATGATTGGGGAGTACCCCGAGGCGCGTTTTCTGGTTTTTGCGCGCACCAAAGTGCGTGTGGAGCGCGTTGTTAAAGCACTCGAGCGCGTGGGAGTACATGCCGAGGCCTTGCACGGAGGTGTGCCTCAGAACGAAAGATTTGCGCTCCTGGAGCGTTTTCGCGAAGCCAAAAACCAGGTGCTCATCACCACCGACGTATCGGCGCGCGGCATCGATATTCCAAACATGGAGTACGTCATCAACTACGATTTACCAGACAACCCCGAAAACTACGTGCACCGCTGCGGCCGAACGGGTAGGGGTAATGCCTTAGGGCAAGCGCTCTCGTTTTGTTGCCAAGACGAGCGTCCGTTACTAGACGCCATAGAAGCTTACACCGGAGAAGAGGTCTTGCGCTACGAAATCTCAGAAGGCGAGTACAAAGCCATCTTATTCGATGCCGATGACCCCAACTACAACTGGCAAAAACTCATCGATGAAAATGAAAACCCGGATTTTTGGGGAGATTAACTTTTCTTTTGTATTTTCACAGCATTAAAAATTTTAATACACAACCATGAAAAAATTAATGCTGTTTTTTGCGCTCACCCTTGGTGTTGCAGCGCCGCTTTTAGCTCAAACAAAGAAATTTCACGGCGTGAGTTTCAATACCGAACTCAAACTAGATGGTGAAAACCTCGTCATCAACGGTGCAGGCTTACGCGAAAAATACTTCATGGACCTCTACGTAGCAGGTCTCTATCTTCCGAAGAAAACCGATGACGCCAAAAAAGTAATCTACGACGACACCGAAATGGCCATTCACATCAAAATTGTATCGAGCAGCGTGACCCGCGAGCGTTTCATCGAGTCTGTCAATGAAGGTTTTGCCATTTCTAAGCACGGCAAAGCGAGCAAAGAAGAAATCAAGAAATTCGTTGGCTTTTTCAGTGAGCCCATCAAAGAAGGCGACAAAATCAACCTCGACTACATCCCTGGTAAAGGCGTTCGCGTCACCAAAAACGGCGATGTCAAAGGCACTGTACCTGGTCTAGACTTCAAAAAAGCACTTTTCGGCATCTGGTTTGGCACGCCTCCAGTACAAGAAAGTCTTAAAAAAGAAATGTTGGGCAAAAGCTAAGCAGTTTCATTCAACAATATTGAGAAGCCACGCAAGTGGCTTTTTTTGTGTAACGCTGGTTACAAATCAGTTCGCAAAAGAACTGCATCTTTGTAAAAATTAAAACCAGAAAAAATGATGAAATTATTTCCAATTCTTGCCCTCCTTACCCTAACGCTGTGGTCTTGTGCCTCTTCAGCTCAGTCTTCTTTTAAAAACGCACCTATTGCAGAACTTCCGAAAATGAAAGCGGAGAAAAAAGCAATTGTGATCGACGTGCGCACACCCGCAGAGTGGCAGCAGGGGGTCATTGCAGGTGCCGATCTTTTTATAGATTACAACAGCCCAACTTTTCAACAGCAATTGGCTAAGTTGGATAAATCTAAAACATACATCGTTTATTGCCGCAGTGGTGGCCGCAGCGCAGGCGCGAGTCAGGTCATGGTAGACAGCGGCTTTAAAAATGTAATCAATATGCAAGGAGGAATTTCTTCTTGGGGTGGTAAAATCATCGCCAAACCATAGTTGTAAGCCTTTTTTGATGCGCACTAAATTACCTGGAATATCATTGGCTGTAGGTCTTGGACTTACAGCCATTTTTTTGTCTGGTTTGACACCATCGTTTCTCAATTCCTATTTATTAGCGCTTTTGGTCGGTATGATATTGGCCCCGTCTGTCAATAAAGTGCCGCAATTAGATGCAGGCATTTCCTTGAGTTCTGCCAAAATGCTGGAATGGTCTGTGGTATTATTGGCTTTTAGCATAGACTACAAGGCAATTGGAGCCATTGGCGCTACTGACTTTGCGGTTATTATTATTGTCGTATTAGTTGTGTTGGTGGCGACATATTATCTTTCAAAGGTGTTGTCTTGCCCTGGTAAGACGGGTTGGCTAGTTGGTTTTGGTACTGCCATTTGCGGTTCTTCTGCAATTGCTGCATTGGCTCCAAAAATCAAAGCGAATAAAGAAGATGTTGCTATTTCATTGGCATCTGTAAATCTTTTGGGTTCTTTAGCGATGGTTTTGTTGCCCTTCGTTTTTGAGTTTTATCCGCTGCTCGAAAAAGAAATGGCTTTTTTGATTGGCGCCTCTTTACATTCTGTAGGCAATGTTGCTGGAGCTGGTTTTTCTGTCTCTGAGGAGGTCGGGCAGTTGGCGCTGGTCTACAAAATGGCGCGCGTTGCCTTGTTGTCGCCAGCACTCTTGTTTATGGTTTGGCTCGATTCCAGGAAATCAAATGAGCAAAAGTTTCGCTTTCAATTACCATGGTACCTTATTGTTTTTATAGCCGTATCAATTTTCGTTAGTTTTTTCCCTTTGCCAACCTTCCTATTGAAGGGGAGTGAAACCATCGGAAAGATCATTCTCACCATTGCCATGGCTGCTATTGGCCTCAAGGTAGATGTTTTTCGCTTATTGAAAGCAGGGCAGCGCGGCTTGGTTTTCGCGCTGGTTGTTTTTGCTATACAAATCGGTCTGTTGTGGCTATTGAATGTCTGACGAAAGTCACTTTTTAAAGTAACTCGGGTCACACACTGACAAAAGTTGGCAACCTAAATTTGTTTTATCAAATCATACACTATGAAAGTTCAACAAATTTACACCGGATGTATTGCACATGCTGCATACTATCTAGAAAGCAACGGGGAAGCTGCCATTTTTGACCCCTTGAGAGAAGTTCAACCTTACATCGACAGAGCTGCCGCCGATAACGCAAAAATCAAGTATGTCTTTGAAACGCATTTCCATGCAGATTTTGTTTCAGGCCACCTCGATTTAGCTCAAAAGACTGGAGCAACAATCGTTTATGGCCCAACGGCAAAGCCAGGTTTTGAAGCTTTAGTAGCCGAAGATAACCAAGAATTTAAGGTGGGTGCTTACACAGTTAAGGTCATTCATACGCCTGGGCATACCATGGAAAGTACAACTTACTTGTTGACAGACGAACTCGGCAAACAGCACGGCATCATTACAGGCGACACACTGTTTATTGGCGATGTTGGCCGTCCAGACCTCGCGCAACATGTCATTGCAGACCTTACAGAACGCAAACTTGCCGCCCATCTTTTTGACTCCTTGCGCCATAAAATCATGCCCTTGGCAGATGACTTAATTGTGTATCCTAATCATGGAGCTGGCTCAGCTTGTGGTAAAAAGATGAGCAAAGAAACAACAGATACCCTCGGCAATCAGAAAAAAACAAATTACGCCTTGCGCCCAGATATGACCAAAGATGAATTCATCGATGAATTGCTCACTGGTCTGACTGCGCCTCCGGGCTATTTCCCTAAAAATGTCTTGATGAATATTCAAGGTTATGATGCTTTGGATACAGTGATGGCGCGTGCGCAGAAAGCCCTCTCTCCAACGGAATTTGAGTTGGTGGCCAACGAAACGGATGCACTTATTTTAGATACCCGTGCGCCCGAGGTTTTTGCACTTGGCTTTGTACCTGGCTCAATCAACATCGGGCTCGACGGAAATTTTGCCATGTGGGTGGGTGAAATGATCACCGATATCCAGCAAGAAATCTTATTGATCACCGAAGATGGACGCGAAGAGGAAGCTATTATTCGCTTGGCTCGAGTTGGGTATGATCATGCGATAGGTTATTTAAATGGTGGTTTTGAAGCCTGGAAAAACGAGGGGCGAGACACCGACAATGTGGAGCGCATGACAGCTGCCGATTTTGCTGCGCAATTCAACGCGCAAACGCCAACTTTTGATGTCCGCAAGCGCAGTGAGTTTGAGGCGGAGCATGTGGTTAATGTCGTAAATGTACCCCTGAATGAGCTCAATTTGCACTTATCAGAATTCCCAGAGCAAGGCAATTTTATTTTGCACTGCGCAGGTGGCTACCGCAGCATGATTGCCGCAAGTATACTCAAAAGTCGTGGTATTCATCATTTTGTAGATGTCATTGGCGGAATGGCAGAAATTGCCAAAACAAATGTACCCAAGACGGCTTATGTTTGCCCAAGTACATTATTGTAAGTATAATATTAATAACCTAAATTAAAGTAGGTCTTTTCAGGCCTACTTTTCTTCATTTAAAAACACATGAAAATTGATTTTTTAAGATTACTCCGTTATGGAATTGGCGGATACCTACTGATTGGTGGAATTATACAGCTTGATTATATTGTCATCTTAATGGGTGCCATTATGACCTTAATGGCTTATTTTAATGTGGGTTGTTTTGGTGGGCAGTGTGCGCCGAATCTTCCCAAGAATAACAATGAAAAACAAAGTAGTATTGAAGATGTATCCTTCGAAGAAGTGAAATAGCGCGCTCAATTTTTGGTCTTTGTAACAAGTGTTACATTGCTTTGCATTTTGAATTGATACTTTTGATACTTTAATACTAGAAAGATGAAAAATGTACTATTATTGTTTTTGCTTTTAACAGCAAAATACTCAGTGGTAACTGCTCAACAGACTAAGCATCAAATTGTCTTTCAATTGATTACTGCTGACACCACCGCTCACAAGGCTTTTGTGAAGCAACTCAATAACATCTACCAAGTTGCACCAACGGCTGATATAAAGGTAGTTGTTCACGGTCCAGGATTGGATATGCTCAGTTCAAGCAAATCAATTGTTGGCAACCAGCTTAAAACGGCAGCAGAGCGAGGAGTGGTATTTGAAGTATGTGAATTTTCTATGAAAGAACGAAAAGTAGAAAAATCTATGTTGTTTTCATTTGCTCAGTATACACCAGCGGGCATCATTCGAATTGTAGAATTACAAGAACAGGGCTTTTCCTATATCAAAGCAGGATTTTAACGATTAATCATAAACAAATAACAAATTTATTAAACCCCAAAAAAATGAAAATAGAACAAATTTACACAGGATGTTTGGCGCAAGGCGCTTATTATGTCGTAAGCAACAACGAAGCGTTTATCATCGATCCGCTAAGAGAAGTTCAACCATACATGGACCGCATTGCAGCTGATGGCGTGAAACTTAAATATATTTTTGAAACGCATTTCCATGCGGATTTCGTTTCTGGCCACCTCGACTTGAGTCAGCAAACAGGTGCCCCAATTGTATACGGTCCTACAGCAAAAACGGAGTTCGAAGCAATCATTGCTACAGATGGTCAAATTTTTGAAATCGGTAGCGTCAAAATCAAAGTATTGCATACCCCTGGTCACACCATGGAAAGCACTACTTTCTTGCTCATCAACGAAGAAGGAAAAGATGAAGCAATTTTCTCCGGAGACACATTATTTTTAGGAGATGTAGGCCGTCCAGACCTCGCTCAAAAAGCTGCCGACATGACCCAAGATCAACTCGCTGGTATGCTCTACGACTCCTTGATGACTCAAATTATGCCTTTGGCAGACGACGTTACTGTATATCCAGCACATGGTGCGGGTTCAGCTTGTGGCAAAAACATGATGAAAGAAACGGTAGATACTTTGGGTAATCAAAAGAAAATGAATTATGCCTTGAATCAGCCGAATAAGGAAGCTTTTATTGCCGCAGTCACAGACGGTTTATTGCCTCCACCAGCTTATTTTGGCCACAATGTTGCCATGAATAAAAAAGGTTATGAAAGCTTTGAAGACGTGAAAGCAAAAGCACTTACGGCGCTTTCTGCAGACGCTTTTGAAACACTTGTTGAGGCCACTGGCGCACTTATTCTCGATACGCGCCCAGCTGCTGAATTCCACAAAGGTTTTGTGCCGCAAGCCATCAATATTGGCATCCGTGGCGATTTCGCACCATGGGTAGGCGCGCTTATCGGTGATGTCAAACAAGAAATTGTACTCATCATTGAGCCCGGTATGGAAGAAGAAGTCGTGACGCGTTTGAGCCGCGTAGGTTTTGACAAAGTTTTGGGTTATCTCGAAGGTGGTTTTGCTACATGGCAAGAGGCTGGCAAAGAAATAGACCAAGTCAAGCGCATTACAGCCGATGAATTTGCAGCGGCATTTAAAGCAGGCGAATCAATGGTCATTGACGTGCGCAAAGAAAGTGAATACGAGGCTGAGCACGTCGAAGAGGCTTACAGTAAGCCATTGGCTTCTATCAACGACTGGACCAAAGATATCCAGCCAGAGCAACACTTCTTCATGCACTGTGCAGGTGGATACCGCAGTATGATTGCGGCCTCCATTTTGCAAGCGCGCGGATACCGCAACTTTACTGAAGTAGACGGTGGTTTTGGTGCCATTTCTAAAACGGCCGTGCCAACAACAGACTTCGTTTGTCAGAGTAAAGTGATGAAATCATAAAAAACCACCCTTAATCAAACAAGCTATGTCAAAAGCACTCAAAGTTTTATTGCCGACTAATTTTTCTGTGCAAGCGAACTATGCGCAAATATTGTTGGAACGCCTCTCGCAAAAAGTTCAACTTGAAGTGCATTTAGCGCATGTTTTGCCTTTGCCAGAAACCGTGTCTATCTTGCCAGATGGTCAAATTCAAACCTGTGGTGAAATAGACTTCGGCTTTGTGGAGCTTCAGCGCGACCTCACTTTGCAAAAGTTAAAGGCTGTTGAAGGTACTTTTCATGGTCACCACATTTTGATAGGCCCATCGGTAGAAGCTGTAGTAGATTTTGCAGAACAAAACGCTTTTGACCTGATTGTGATGGGCACCAAAGGCAGCAATGGTCTTGTTGAGAAACTGGTCGGGAGTAAAACGCAAAATGTAGTGCGTCAGTCTAAGGTGCCTGTACTTTCTCTGATGTGCGACCGCAGCGACTGGAGGCCTAATGAAGTTTTGTTGGCCCATCAGTTTGACAAAGAAGAAGTTCATCTTCCAGCAGCTACTTTGGCCATCATTCAAGCTTTCAAAAGCAATGTACACCTACTAGAATTTATTGACACGCCACAACAAGAAGAAGCGGTGCTCCAAGCGATGCGTGCATTTGCGCAAAAAGAAGGTCTTGAGCAGGTGCAGTTTCATACATTGGTAGAAAAGGATGTCGAACAAGGTGTCTTGCATTTTGACCAAATGAAAAGCGTTGACCTGCTCTTGATCGGAACCCACGCCAAAAGCCGTCTTTTTCATAAAAGCGCCACCCAAAGCTTGGTAAACCATTTATTCAAGCCCATGCTGACTTTTCATATTTAATATTACATCAAATCTAAACCCCTAAACCCAAACCCATGCTCGATTTTTTAATGCAACCTTGGCCGTGGTGGTTCTCTGGAATCATCATTTCTACGGTCATGTTTTTAATGCTCTTTTTCGGAAAGTCTTTTGGATTTTCCTCGAATTTGCGCACAATTTGTACAATTGCTGGCGCTGGAAAGCGCGTGAAGTTCTTTGACTTTGATTGGAAAACACAATCTTGGAATTTAGTCTTTTTAGTCGGCGCAATAATAGGAGGATATATTGCCAATAATTACCTCAATGATGGAGCAAGTTTTGACTTGGCCAGTTCAACTGTCAAAGATTTGGCGCAACTTGGTTTTGGCAAAGCCGATGAAGTTCAACCCTCAGAACTTTTTAGTCTGGAGGCACTATTTACGCTAAAAGGTTTTGCCGTACTTTCAATTGGTGGTCTTTTAGTTGGTTTTGGCTCTCGCTATGCCGGTGGTTGTACTTCAGGACACGCTATTTCCGGTATTTCTAATTTGCAACTGCCTTCGCTCATTGCCGTCATCGGCTTTTTTATCGGTGGCTTGCTCATGACACATCTTATTTTCCCCTTGATTTTTTAAGCCATGAAGTTCATTAAATTTTTAGTCGTCGGCGTATTGTTCGGCATCGTAATGGCCAAATCTCAGGCCTTGAGTTGGTACCGCATCCAAGAGATGTTTCGCTTCCAAAGTTTTCATATGTATGGCATTATCGGAACGGCCGTCGTGTTGGGTGTAATTGGAACAGCCTTGATTAAGAAATTCCAATGGAAAGATTACCAAGGAACTATTATTCAATTTGTGCCCAAAGACAAGTCGTTTTGGAGGTATTTAATTGGTGGAAGTATTTTTGGGTTGGGTTGGGCCTTAAGTGGTGCCTGCCCTGGGCCAATGGTCGTGAATATCGGTTACGGTTACTTGAGTTTTATCGTTGTGGTTTTCTTTGCATCGGTTGGCACCTACCTTTATGGTGTTTTTCAAAACAAACTTCCTCATTAACGAAACTTGAGAAGATGAAAAACCTGACTTATACGATTGTACTCATTTCGCTTTCGCTGGTTTCTTGTTCTACAAATGAAACGCATTCAGACCAACTCACCACAGACGAGATACAAGCGGTACCGGTAAGTGCTTTTTGGCAACCTGCCGATGTTTTTGCAATTGCGGATGAGCAAAAATCTGCTGAGGTACTTTATGGGCGCGATCTCATTATTCATACCGCTTATTATTTTGGTCCGAAGGGTCGAATTGTACAGCAAACGAATGGGCTCAATTGCCAGAATTGTCATTTAGATGCAGGCACCAAGCCTTTTGGAAACAATTATGGTTCGGTTGCCTCTACGTATCCGAAGGTGCGTGCGCGCAGTGGCAAAATGGAAAGCATAGAAAAACGCATCAATGACTGTTTTGAACGCAGTTTGAATGGCAAAGGCTTGGCCGAAAACAGCAAAGAAATGCGCGCTATGGTGGCCTACATGAAGTTTTTAGGAGAAAACGTGCCAAAAGGCGAGAAAGCTGCCGGTTCTGGTTTCAAAGACCTGCCATTTTTAAATCGCGCTGCGGACCCTCAAAAAGGAAAAGCTGTTTATGAGTTGCGCTGTGTGAGTTGCCATCAGTTGAATGGGCAAGGCATCATCGATGGTATTGGCCAGTCTTATGTGTATCCGCCACTTTGGGGGCCGTATAGCTTCAATGATGCAGCAGGTTTGAGCCGCATTTCTAATATGGCCAAATACGTAAAGTACAATATGCCATTGGGCGTGAGTCATGACGCACCTGAGCTTTCTGACGAAGACGCCTGGGATGTTGCGGCTTACATAGAAAGTAAACCCCGACCACACAAAGCCGTTCCAAAAGATTGGCCAGATATTTCGAAAAAGCCTATCGACCATCCTTTCGGACCATACGCAGATGCTTTTTCTGAACAACAACATAAATATGGCCCTTTTACCGCCATGAAAAAGGCTCAAAAGTAAATTGTTTTATTTGCCTTAGAACCAAGGTCAAAGTTTTCTATGTCAAAATATGAAATTCAAAGTTAATCTCTTCTTTATTTTTTTAACGATTCTTTTGTTTGATACATCAGTTTCAACTTGGGCCCAACATCACGAGCTTTCAGACCAACCCGTGATGTGGAAGGGCAAGCCGCAAGATGTGCTCGATTCTACTTCCTTGCTGTACGCGTTTAAAACAGGTACCACAGCGGGTCATTTTCGCTATTTCTTCAGTCAAACTACCAATGAAGGCGCGCTTTCTGACTACTACGCCAATGCAATTGGAGGCGGTTTGCGCTTTGAAACCAATTCTTTTCATCACTTTCAGTTTGCCGTGAGTGGCTTTTATTTTTTCAATATCGGGTCTTCTGTTTTGCACGATTCAGATCCTATTACAGGTGTCTTGAGTCGCTATGAAATCGGTTTGTTTGATGTTGAAGATCCAGATAATCAAGAAGACATGGACCGATTAGAAGAGCTATACCTCAAGTATAACCTGAAGTCGGGGCACCTTATTGTCGGTAAACAGCTCATCAATACGCCGCTGATCAATATCCAAGACGGACGCATGCGCGGCACGGGTGTTGAAGGTATTTGGTACGATCAGTTTTTAGCTAAAAAACTGCGTTTTCAAGGAGGTGTACTCACCTCAATCTCTCCAAGAAGTACCACTAAATGGTATCAAGGAGCCGGATCTATTGGCTTGTATAGCCAAGGTGTGAACCCCAACGGCAGCCCCTCGCAGTTCAGAGGAAACATCGAGTTGCCATTTGTTGGCGTAGCTTCTTTGACCTGGAAGCCTTCTAAAAACACAGAATACCAAGCCTGGGATTACCATTTGCCGGGTTTGTTTAATAGTACGTTTCACCAAGTTCAGTATACACACAAGATAAAGCAGTTTAAGTGGTCAAACGGTGCGCAAGTCATGAGGCAATGGGCGCTTGGAGACGGCGGCAATGCAGATCCAGCCCTGACTTATATCGCTAAAGGAGCAAAGTCCCTGACTTTTGGTTTTCGTTCGAAGTTTGAATTTGCCAAATGGCATTATTCATTTAATTACAATCGCATTACAGCTGAGGGGCGCTATTTATTTCCAAGAGAATGGGGCAGAGACCCTTTTTATACCTTCATGCCGCGCGAGCGTAACGAGGGCTTTGGCGACGTACATGCGGTAGTCTTGAAAGTGGAGAACCAAAATACAGCATCTGTTTTCAAGAAGTCGGGTTTTTCGGTGGGTTATTTCCAGTTGCCAGATGTTCATGATTTTGCTTTGAATAAATACGGTATGCCCAGCTACTTGCAAGCCAATTTAGATGTGCGCTTTCAACTGAATCAACTCATGCAAGGTCTTGAAGGGCAATTACTTCTTGTTTGTAAATATGGTATTGGTGAAATGTACAATAACCCTAAATACCAAATGAATAAAGTCAATATGTTATTGACCAATTTTGTACTGAATTATCACTTTTAAATTTTTATCATGACTTTTGACTTACTCACCATTTTTGGTTTATTATCAAGCACTGTAATTGGCATTTCGCTCGGCCTTATTGGCGGAGGCGGCTCAATTCTTACCGTACCAGTACTTGTTTACCTGTTTAAGGTAGATCCAGTTTTGGCTACAGCTTACTCTTTGTTTATTGTTGGCCTCAGTAGTTTGGTGGGTGCATTTCCAAAATACAAAGCGGGCATGATCGACCTAAAGACAGCAGTTGTATTTGGCATCCCGTCTATTATTGCGGTATTTTTGACCAGAAAGGTTTTGGTTCCGGCTATTCCGGCTACACTTTTTGAAGTCGGAGGCATTTCGGTCACCAAAGCGCTGGCCATGATGATTTTATTTGCGGTTCTGATGGTTGCGGCTTCTGTTTCGATGATCCGTGACAAGAAAAAAGAAGAAACACTCAGTTCTGAGCCTCGCGTTTTTAATTATCCTATGATTTTATTAGAAGGTGCTGTTGTCGGTGTTTTGACTGGTTTAGTAGGTGCTGGTGGCGGATTCTTGATCATTCCGGCCCTTGTGATGCTCAGTAAACTACCTATGAAACAAGCGGTGGGTACCAGTTTATTGATTATTGCCGCTAAATCTTTGATTGGTTTTACGGGTGACGTCAGTGAAAATGCTGCAAATATGGATTGGGTGTTGCTTTCAGTCGTGACAGGTTTGGCAATCATCGGTATCTTTATTGGCAACCAACTCTCAAAAAAGGTAGATGGCGCAGCGCTCAAAAAAGGTTTTGGTTGGTTCGTTTTGGTGATGGGTATTTATATCATCATCAAAGAACTTGCTTTTCCTGGAGCTAGTGCACATTAGGAATTTTCAACCAGCTATACCTCAAATCTAAAACTACTAACCATGTCTAAACAACAAAGAAGAAACTTCCTCAAAACGCTCGGCACAGCCGGTCTAGGAAGTCTGCTTGCACCAAATTTTTTAGCGCAAACAAGTGAAAATAAAACGCTTCAAAGTGAAGACGTCGATTTGCATACAGCCAAAAGAAAAAATGGTCAATTTACGCTCCAATTGTTGCAAACAACAGATGTCCATTGTCAGATTTATCCGCACGATGAACTTTTTTGGGAAAACGACAAAGCTGTATTTAGAAAAACGGGAGGGTATGCTGAATTACAGACATTTTTAAAGCAACTCAAAAAGAAAAACCCGAACACATTTTTAGTGGACACCGGAGATATGTTTCAGGGTTCACAATTGAGCGTGGAAACCACAGGGCAGGCCTTTGTACCGATTTTAAACGCAATGGACTACCATTTGTACTTGCCAGGTAACTGGGAGGTCATTTATGGCAAGCAAAAGATGCAGCAGCTCATGGGCGCGCTGCGCGCGCCTAAAGTGTGTACAAACATGTACCACGACCTCGGCAATGGGCAAAAAGGCGAACTTATTTTTCAGCCCTATCATATCTGGGAACACGAAGGCATAAAAATTGGCTTCTTGGGCTACACCGATCCGTTGGTGCCACTGCGCCAGAGTCCAAATTACAGCAAGGGAATTATCTACACCAAGCCCGAAGAAAATTTGGCACATTACGTAGATGTACTGCGCAACCAAGAACAATGTGCGGTGGTCATTATGCTTGCACACCTGGGCTTGTCTCAGCAACTTGCTTTGGGTAACGATCCGTCGTGTAAAGGTGTTGACTACATTTTTGGGGGCGATACCCACGAGCGCGTAAGGGTGCCCATCCAATGTGCTTATACCAAAGTTGTGGAGCCAGGGGCTTTTGGCTCTTTTGTAGGCTCCTTGCAACTCGATTTTGACAACGGTAAAATGGTCGCTGAGCGCTATGAACTTCTAGAAGTCAAGTCGGCTGCACTCAAGCCAGATGCGCCAATGCAGGCCATTCTGAAAGCTAATGAAGCCACTTTTGCTACAGAAATCAATAGGGTAGTGGGTTACAGTTCTATTCCGCTCTATCGTTACTTTGTGGTGGAAAACCCAATCGACACCATGATTTTGAACGCGCTCGATTGGAAATTCCCGGAAATAGACATCGTGTTGTCTAACGGTTTTCGTTTTTGCCCTCCGCGCACTACCCCAGACCACACGGGTAATATTCCCATCACTAAAGGCTTTATTTTCGATATGCTCCCCGTAGATTCTACCGTGCGCACTGCTGAGGTAACTGGCCAACAAATTGCCGATTGGCTAGAGAAAGAACTCAATAACGTATTTGCCAAAGATGCCTCCAAGCGCTTTGGTGGCTGGGTGATCAAATTCAAAGGCATGGAAGTGGAGTTTTTAGCTTTTGCAGAACAGGGCAAGCGCGTACAAAAAGTTACAGTTGGCGGGCAGCCACTCGACAAAGCAAAAACATATAGTATTCTTGCTTGTGAGCGCGACGGAGACCCTGCTGATATGTTATGCCGCATCAAAGGGGTTAAAAACGCGCAGAACACCGTTCATACGCTGCATAAAGTGATGGAAAGTTACCTGACAACACACCAATTAGTGACACCGACGCCGCAAGGAAACGCCAAAGTGCTCGACGCGCCACAAACCTTACTCTCACAAGTAACGGGCGTACCGTATGAGTTCAGGTAAATTCTTCCTGTAAAGTGATTCAATTAAAAATAGAGGTTAGTGTATTTAACTTATTTAAAATCAATAAGATGAAAATTATTATAACCTTGTTTTTATTTCTTTTTACGGTTGCATTTCATTTGGATATACATGCACAAACCAACAACTTTCCTTTTGAAGTGGTGCTCAAGGCAGATTCCATTACAGGTTTCAACGGTTTGCATTCTTTTGCCTACGGGCAGCGCGACGGAAAATTGCTTTTGATTGGCGGCAGGCCAGAGGGTATCCATGCGCGCCAGCCTTTCAATGCCTTCCCAGCGAGTCAGAACAACCAACTCTTGCAAGTTTTGGATTTGAGCACGAAGCAATATTGGTCCAGGCCTTTAGCAGAATTGTCTGTGGCCTTGCAAGAACAGCTGCAGAGCACCAACATGAATTTTTACCAGGATGGCAATGCGCTGGTTATTGCGGGCGGCTATGCCTTTAGTGCAACGGCCAATGACCACATCACTTTTCCTTACCTCACCAGAATAGATTTAGACGGCTTGATCGGCGCAATCATGGCCAATACGTCAATAGCCTCATTTTTTGAACAGATTCAAGACGAGCGCTTTGCCGTAACAGGTGGCAATTTAGCAAAGATTGGCGCGCAGTATTATTTAGTAGGAGGGCACCGTTTTGATGGCCGTTACAACCCCATGAACAACCCGACCTTTGTTCAAACTTATGTCGATGGCCTTAAAAAGTTTGAATTGAGCCCCGTTGGCCAGCCGCTCGCTGTGCAAAATTACCAGCTCAGCACCGATCAAGTGAATCTACACCGCCGCGACTACAATTTGTTGCCGCACATTTATCCGAATGGAGAAGCGGGCTACCTCATTTCTTCGGGTGTCTTTCAGCTCAATGCCGATTTGCCTTTTTTGTATCCTGTCGAAATCAAAAGCAGTGGCCATACGCCGGTCAATGGTTTTAGTCAGTATTTGAGCGCCTACCATTCCAGTAAGTTCAGTTTGTTTGATAGCGCGAACCAAACGATGCACCATCTCTTTTTGGGAGGCTTGAGTCAGTACTATTATCAAAATGGAACGCTCCTCAACGATGCGAATGTACCGTTTGTCAAAACCATTAGTCGCCTGACGCAAGGGCCCGATGGCGCGTATCAAGAATATGTGTTGGCTACTGAAATGCCCGCTTTACTCGGTGCTAGTGCAGAGTTCATTCATTTGGAACAAGTACCACATTATGCGTCAGAAATCATCGATTTAGCAGCACTCAGCGGCGATTCTATCCTCATTGGGCATGTAGTTGGGGGCATCAAAAGTGGAAGTCTGAATCCTTTTACGCAGAACAATACCAATGCTACCGATGCCAATGCCGTGATCTACGAAGTTTGGCTCAAGCGCGCCTCAAATAATGGGCTTGAGGTACATGGGCCAGAAGGAGATTTGAATGTGGAGGTATTTCCGAATCCGAGTGCGAGCGATGTCTATTTGAATTTCAGTTTCGAGCAAAAACACAACATTGAACTTTTTGTACTCGATGCCAATGGTAAACTGGTGCACGAAGTCTATTACGAAAAGGTCAAAAAGGCTAAAAAAGTACTCGACGTCAAAGCGCTAGGGCTCAAGCCAGGTACTTATGTTTTGCAATTCATCATCGACGACCAACAAACCCTCACCAAACAACTCTCCGTACAATGAAATCATTCTGGAATGAACGCTACAACGAAGCGCAATACGCCTACGGAACTGAACCCAATGATTTTTTAAAGTCTTTGCCCATCGGTTCGGGTTTAAAAGTACTGTGTTTGGCGGAAGGCGAAGGCCGCAATGGCGTCTACCTTGCAGGACTCGGAAACGACGTTACATGCGTAGATTATGCCGCGGAAGGCTTGAAAAAAACAAGCCAATTGGCTGCTCAAAATGGGGTATCTGTATCTTGCACCTGCGCTGACCTTGGAGAAATCAATTTGGAGCAAAATACTTGGGACCTCATCATTGGGATTTTTGCGCATTTTCCGCTTCACGTAAAGCAACACATCTGGCCACAAATGCATGCTGCACTGAAGCCCGGAGGACAGCTCATCATGGAAGTCTACGATCAAGAGCAATTGCGTTTTGGTACCGGTGGCCCACAGCAGCCCGATTTATTGTATTCAAAAGAGGAACTTCATGCTTTAATTGGTTCAGACTTTACGGAAATAAAAATTGAGAAAGTGTATCGAGAGGTACATGAGGGCACCTATCACAATGGCGCTTCAGCAACCATTCAACTCCAAGCTGTAAAATAAAAGGTGCTGTTGGTTATATTATCGAATTTTCCACGTTAATTTGAGGGGAAAATGAAAGCAGCTATTATTCTCTTCTTCAGCTCTATTTTTTTTGTGCTTGGTCTGAGCGCCCAAGACAATTGTGAATTCAAGCCGCAAAATAAAAAAGGCGGTCATTATCTTTTCTCCACTTTTTACCTCGATGACCTCAAAACACCTAGAGAAGGGGTTTGCCAGACGCTACATATGGGTAAAATCTATGAGCGCAGGGTTTTTGTGAAAGGGCATTTGGTGGAAGAAACCTGCAATACGCTCGAAGGGAACCCGCGCGTGCAGAGCAAGTTTTCTTTGTGGGACGACGATTCGCTGCTCATTGATCAGCGGGTTTATTACGAAAACGGCCCCTTGCAAACGCACAACATCATTTATCTCGATGCCAGTGGCCGCAGGTGCATGAAATCCATCGAATTTGGCTTGAAGGGCCAAAAACGCTTTGAGCACACGTATGCCTGGATCCGTTACAACGAACTCAATGAGTCGGACAAAAGCAGCCATCCTGAACACACCGTAGATGATTACGGCTATACCTATTTGATGGTGCCCATTGGTGCAGAGCGCATTTATGATGATACGGGCGAGTTAAAAACGCTCAGATACCATCAATTGATCAAAAATGGCCATTACGAGCACAGTTCTTTAAACGGCCCTGTCACGGAATATTTTACCAACGGTAAGGTCCAGGCCAAAGGCAGTTACAAAGACGGCAGTCTGAAGGGCAAATACCTAACGTATTATTTTGATGGTCAAATTGAATCGGAGCGTTATTACGACAACGATGTGCCTTTAGGCGAGTGGAAGGGCTGGCACGCCAACGGCAAGCAGGCTTATTGGTATCTCTATGACCTCAATACGGCGCATCCGTTTGAGCCCAATAAAAAAGAATGGGCCGATAACGGTCAGCTCACGCTGGAGCAAGTATTGGATATTGGTGCGAATGGTTTTTTGCGAGAATGGTCTAAAGAAGGGGTACTCATTCACGATGTCGATATCCATTTACTAGACCGCACCAAAGGCCTTGAAACTTGGTGGTTTGAAAATGGTCAATTGCACTGGAAAAGAGACTATCGTAATGGGCAGGATACCTCATTTATTGAATTTTATAAAAATGGAGATTTGGCTCGTTTAGAGATCTCCAAAGAAAAGGGCTTGGATACGTACCGTGAAAACCGCCGCTGGTACCCGAACCTTGTACCTGAAAGTGTTTTCATAGCGCAAACCCGCAAAGACGGCTTTTTTAGTCAGTCACAAGAACTGTATTACCCTAATGGCCAACTCCAAAGCACAGTATTGTACAAAAACAAAGAATGCTACAAAGAATTTTATGCCACAAACGGTATCAAAATACGCACCTTACATACCATTTCTGACAGCCTTCATGGGCCGTATCAGTTGCTAGATTCACTCGGAAATCTTTTACTCGATTACCGCTATCAAAGTGGTGTACGCCATGGTTGGTGCCGTGAGTACGACCACACAGGAAAACTCCTTTTTTCAAAATACTATCAAGAGGGTATTCCAGTAAAGGATTCTGCAGCACTAGAAAGAAAAACAGAATTCTTGGCGCTCACCCAAGCGCAGCGCAAGGGGCTTGACAGGCTGATCAGCTTCCAAAATCTCGATTCGCTGAAGTTTTCCAAAAATGAAATACAAGCATTATTCAAGCTCGCTTATTTAAATTTTCCTGAGCAATTTGAGCCCCTTCCGCAAACCGATTACAACGGTGGCTTGCGCGAATACAATCAGCAGCTGCGCGTTCATTTGCGGCGTAAAGGAGACCTGATTTGGATGGATTTGAGTTTATCTTCCATTTCAAGCGTTTCATTAATTGTTTATCCAGATATGGAAATAGAGATTTTCAACCATCGGTATACCAAAGAAGAATTGAACAAAGAACAAAACACGAATCCTAAATTTTATATGTGGAACGACTGATACTTTTATTGCTCTTTTTTTCGATGGGTGTGTTGCGTGCCGACATGCTGCCTACCGAGTTGCGTTTCACGCTCAAGCAAGTCCCTACGCATTCAGATCAGCACACCGTTTTGGAGTTAGAGATCAAAAATACTTCGGCCTTACACAACAGCATACTTGTTGCGGGGCATCCGCAATTGGGCATGGGTTTGTTTGAGGTATTGGCCTATGAGCGTGCCGAGTCCATGAAGTGGACGCTAGACACCACCTATAGCTTAGTGCTCCCGGATTCCGCCGCCGTAGACAAGAAGTATATGCAGTTTTGGAGCTTAGACCCAGGGGAAAGTTTCAA
>JBFYPV010000036.1:0-4258 GCA_041303085.1 Crocinitomicaceae bacterium | reverse complement strand
AAACCTACACAAGCAAGGGAAAGTAATTTCATAGTGCTTAATTTAAAAGGCCACGACCCACTTTTTGGATGCGTTTTTCTTCGGTTAATTTAGAGATGGCTTTGTCGAGGATCCCGTTGATGAACACATTGCTTTTGGGCGTGCTGTAAAACTTAGAAATCTCGATGTATTCATTGAGTGTCACTTTTGTGGGGATACTGCTGCAAAATTGCAATTCAGTTAAACCCATTTTCAAGAGTAACATGTCCATTTTGGCAATGCGGTCGAGCTCCCAGTTGTCAGCAAGCGCTAAGATATCGGCTTGGTGTTGGTCGTCGGACTGAATGGTTTTGTGCATGAGGGTCAGGACAAAATCTTTCTCGTCGTCGTCTGCTTTGTAGAGCGGGAGAATTTCCATTTGCTGACCTGGCTTCCAAGATTTAAGGGTCTTGAGGGCCATGGAGGCACAGAGATCGAGGTCGTCTGTCCAGTAAATTGACTTTTCGTCAAAGAAATGCTGCAGCAAAGATGCATTGGCCACTTCTTGCTTGAAAACCTGCAAGCCAAAAGCCATGTCTTCTTCAATCCCTTCTACACCGTTGTTCATGTGCTCAAAGTATAGCTCGGTGTCTAAGAGGTGCATGTACATTTTTTTGAACATCTCTTGACTCTCAGCACCCAACCAATTGACTTTGCGCTGCTCGGCCAATTTGTATAGCCCAGCATGCGAAGACAAATGCTCGAGGAGTTGGTTGTCTGCGAATTTCATGTTCGGATTGAGGTCTTCGGCAGTTGGCCTCATTTTTTTCTTGAGCTCAGCTTGTCTGTTTTGGGCAGCACGTTGCAACTCAGGAAGCGCCAACAATAAGTACAGATACATATCGTACATGCGCTCAATGGAAAGCAATAATTCTTTTTCTACTTTATGCGCATCGTTTTCGTGACCTTGAAAAAACGCATAAAGGACTTGTAATACTTTGATTCGGAGATGTCTTCTGTTGAGCATATTAAATATTGAGGCTGCCTTTGGTTTGAATACGCTCTTCAGCCATTTGGTTAGCGACTTGATAACTAGGAATCCCTTCTTGTTGAGAACGTAACAAGATGCTGTCTATGGTAGTGTAGATTTCTTCGGCTTTTTGCTTGGCCCATTCTAAAGACAAACCTTCAACCTCTGAAAAACAGTTGATGACACCACCCGCATTGAGTGCAAAATCAGGAGCGTAAATGATTCCTTTTTGCATTAAGATGTGTCCGTGCTTGCTTTCGTCCTTGAGCTGGTTGTTGGCCGCTCCGGCAATGATGCTGCAGTTGAGGCGAGAGAGTGTGTCGTCGTTGACGGTTGCACCTAGCGCACAAGGAGCATAGATATCCATATCGACATCGTAAATCAGATCGGGAGCAACCACCGCAACACCATGCTTTGCGCTCAAATTTCGTAGCGCTGCTTCATTGATGTCTGTGATGGTTACAATAGCGCCTTCTGCTACTAAATGATCTACCAAGTAAGCACCCACGTGTCCGATTCCTTGTACAGCGACTTTTTTACCGACGAGTGAATCAGAACCATACTGATGTTTGGCAGCTGCTTTCATGCCCATGTACACACCAAAGGCGGTAACAGGAGATGGGTCGCCACTTTTACCTGGCAAACCAACAACGTGCTTGGTTTCTTTACTGACATGCACCATGTCTTCTGGAGAAATACCTACGTCTTCTGCAGTAATGTAAGAACCAGCTAGCGTATTGACGAACTGGCCAAAGCGTCTAAACAAAGCTTCTGATTTCATGGTTTTGGCATCGCCGATGATCACCGCCTTACCCCCACCCAAATTGAGTTGTGAGATGGCGTTTTTGTAGGTCATGCCGCGAGACAAGCGCAATACGTCGGTAAGTGCTTCTTGTTCGTTTTGATACATCCACATACGGGTTCCGCCGAGCGCTGGCCCAAGAACGGTGTTGTGAACCGCGATAATGGCTTTGAGACCGGTGGCTTTGTCGTTACAAAATAGGATGTGTTCATGCCCCATGGCGTGCATAGGCTGAAGAATGGGATTCAAAGTTGAATCGACCAAAGGAGAGACTGTCAAATCAGACATGTTTTTGAAATGAGTTCGTTCACTAATTCTTATTTGGCTTAACTTTACAAGCTCAAATAACTTGGCAAAAGTAGAAAAAAACCATGAAGTCCCTTCGATACATTAACAAATACTTTATAAAGTACAAATGGCGTTTTTTGCTCGGGATTCTATTTACCGTGGTCAGCAATTACTTTGGCGTTCAAATGCCCGCCTTCTTCAGTGAGTCCATTGATCAATTTCAAAGTCAGCTAGCAAGCAAAGAACCAACCAATTACCTCTGGCTGGCGCTAGAGCTTGGCGCTATCTACATGGGCTTTTCCTTGCTCAAAGGTTTCTTCTTGTTTTTGATGAGACAAACGATTATCGTGATGTCGCGCTACATCGAATTTGACCTCAAAAAAGAAATTTACGACCAATACCAAGCCCTCGACCAAAGCTTTTACAAGCGCAACGCTACGGGCGACCTCATGAACCGCATTTCAGAAGACGTCGGTTTGGTGCGCGCATACGCCGGCCCCGGCATGATGTATACCATCAATTTGGCGGTCAGTTTTGTTTTGATCGTCGGTAAAATGATTTCGATATCGCCAAGTCTCACTCTATTTGTTTTGTTGCCGCTCCCCGTCATGAGTATCCTGATTTATAAAGTCAGTTCGACCATGAACAAAATGAGTTTAGAAGTCCAAAAAGAACAATCCTTTTTAAGCACACTAGCCCAAGAGTCCTTTGCGGGCATTCGAATCATCAAAGCCTACCAACGCGAAGAACAAACCACCCAAAAGGTGAGCGAATCTGCGGAGCGCTACAAAAAACAAAGCATGCGCTTGGTGTTGGTCAATGCCTTCTTTAGCCCCACTATTGTCTTTCTGATCGGCTTAAGCTCCATGATTGCTATCTATTATGGTGGTATATTGATCATTGAAGATAAGATGACAGCAGGTGAAAAAAAGATGACCGTAGGCGGAATTGTGGCTTTTATCATGTACGTCACCAACTTAACTTGGCCTTTTGCCAGCCTCGGCTGGATTTCCTCTATTATTCAGCGGGCAGCCGCCTCACAACAACGCCTCAATGAGTTCTTGTTGCGCAAGCCTAAAATCAAAAACGACTCAGACTTAGCGTGTCCGCTTGAAGAAGGCTTGGCATTTGAGCAGGTCAATTTCAGTTACCCCGAAAGCGACAGCATGGTGCTCAAAGACCTTACTTTCTCTGTTCACAAAGGCGAAACACTCGCGATTATCGGCCCAACTGGTTCTGGAAAGTCTACTATTTGCGCCCTGCTTGCGCGTCATTTTGACCCAAGCACCGGACAAATCAGCATTGCCCAAAAAGCTTTGCCACTTTACAGTTTAAATGGGTATCGTCACCAAATTGCACTCGTGCCACAAGACGTCTTTTTGTTTTCAGACACCATTGCCAACAACCTTAAGTTTGGCGTCGAACAACAAGAACTCAGTATGGCAGACCTCGAAGCTGCCTGCAAGAAAGCACACGTACTGCACAACATCCAAGCATTCCAAGATGGCTTTGAGACCATTCTAGGCGAAAGAGGCGTCAATTTAAGTGGGGGTCAAAAACAACGCGTCTCCATTGCGCGCGCACTTTTGCGCAATCCCAAACTCCTCATTTTAGACGATTGCCTGAGCGCCGTAGACACCGAAACCGAAGAAATCATCCTCGAAGAGCTTCAAAAAGATGCACAAAATAGAGCCACGATTATTGTCTCGCACCGCATTTCTTCTATCCGAAATGCCACCAAAATCATTGTTTTGGAAGAAGGTAGTGTTGTTGAAGCGGGCACGCACGAAACTTTATTAGCCCAAAAAGGCGCCTATTTTGACATGTATCAGTTTCAGTTAGAGCAAGAGAAAGATCTTCAAACAAAAAAGGAGGATTGATTCATCCTCCCTCTTTTATTCGTCATATTTTCGAATTACTCGTAACGATAACGACCGATATCGTAACCAAGCGTGAGTTGATTGACTCCATAACTCCTTCTAAAACCGATATTAAAGCTATTCAAATGAAAGTTAAAACCGATTACCGGACTTGCAAGACCAATTTGTACAGAATTATTTTGATTGATTTCATTTTGGTGTACATCTTGATAAATAGAAATTAACTCCTCATCAGAAAATCCTGATTGATATTGAGTTGTGTTAAACTGTTCTATAGAAGCCCCATCCCTAAATTTAATC
>JBFYPV010000035.1:0-3213 GCA_041303085.1 Crocinitomicaceae bacterium | reverse complement strand
CTTACCTCTTTAGATTTTACGGCTACAATTGCGCCGAATCCAACAAATGGTATGGTAGAGCTTGTGTTTAGTCAAGTGATCACTTGCGAGCTTCGCCTCACAGACTTGAATGGCAAAGTGCTGCAAGTGGCCAATGTGAATGGTTCAAGCCACTCACTAGACCTTACCAATTTAAAACCGGGTACTTACCTTGTTCAAATCAATGAAAACACACAGCGAATTGTCAAGCTTTAAGTACTTGTAACATCTTTCGCAACATTTCGTCTAGAATCATTAAGCCACCTTCGGGTGGCTTTTTTATGCCCAATTCTTTGTACTTTTATTTCAAATCTGTTTACATGAAAAAATTATTATTTCTACTGCTTCCTTTTTCAGCCTTAAGCCAATATTTTCAGCAAGATGTCAGTTACCAAATTGAGGTGAAGCTCGACGATAAAAATCATTTTTTAAGTGGTTTTGAGACGCTAACGTACAAAAACAATTCGCCTCAAACGCTGAATGAAATTTACATGCATGTTTGGCCCAACGCATATAAAAACAAAGAAACGGCACTCGCGCAGCAACTCAAGCGCAACGAGGGTAATAAACTGGCCAAGGCCGACCCTAAAGATTTGGGTTACATCGATTCGCTTGATTTCAAAGTCAATGGTACTGCTGTTCAATGGTCTTATACACCAGAACACCAAGATATCGTCGTACTCAAACTAGCTACGCCTTTAAAGTCTGGTGAAGCCATTCAAATCTCTACTCCCTTTAAAGTCAAAATCCCGTCTGGTAGCCTTTCGCGCTTGGGGCATATCGGTCAATCCTATCAAATTACACAATGGTATCCTAAGCCGGCTGTCTTCGATCAAAACGGTTGGAATGCCATGCCTTACTTGAATCAAGGTGAGTTTTATTCGGAGTTCGGTAGTTTTGATGTCAAAATCACGGTGCCTGCCAATTATGTTGTTGGCGCTACAGGCGAACTACAAACAGCAAGCGAAATCGCTTATTTGAATCAAAAAGTAGAGGAGAGCAAAAAGAAACTCGAGAAATTGCTCAATACCGAAACAGAACGCTCTAAAACTTTCCCAGAGTCTGCAAGCGAATGGAAAACACTGCAATACAAGCAAGACCGCGTGCATGATTTTGCTTGGTTTGCCGACAAGCGCTTTTTGGTCTTGAAAGGGGAGGTGGTCTTGCCGCATTCCAAAGAAACCGTTACCACTTGGGCCATGTTTACGCCTCAAAACGCGAAGCTTTGGGCCAATGCGCTCGAATACCTCCACGATGGTACTTATTACTATTCGCTCTGGAACGGAGATTACCCATACAAGCACGTTACGGCCATCGACGGCACCATCAGTGCGGGTGGCGGCATGGAATACCCCATGATCACCGTTATTGGCAATTCCAGCTCGAAAGAAGAGTTAGAAGTAGTGATTGTTCACGAAGTTGGGCACAACTGGTTTTATGGTATCCTCGGTTCCAATGAGCGCGTCCACGGCTGGATGGACGAAGGTTTAAATACGCTAAATGAAATGCGCTACGTGCAAACCAAATATCCAGACAACACACGTTTTTCTGACATGGTTGCCGGCGGCCGCTTTCACCTCAATGACCTCGATCACCACGACTCCGGTGACATCATGTACCGCACGCTTGCAAGCTTTGGCCTAGACCAACCTTTGGAAACACATTCCGATGATTTTTCAAGTTTGAATTACGGTGCCATTATGTACCAAAAAACGGGCGTCGTGTTCTTCTACCTCATGGATTACCTCGGCGCAGAAAAATTCGATGCAGCCATGTCAGCCTATTACCAACAATGGAAGTTCAAGCACCCACAACCTGCCGACTTACAAAAAACCTTAGAAACCCAAACGGGCAAAGACCTCAGCTGGTTGTTCAAAGACCTCATCCAAACCACCAAGCACATCGACTACAAGATTTCAAGCGTTAAGCCAATGCTCAAAACTGGATCAGAGGTTAAACTTAAAAATCCAGGGCAAGTCAATGGCCCAATTGAAGTGAATGTGTATGGTAAAAATGAGCAAATAGAAACCGTTTGGGCGGAGCCAGGTCAAAAATTCGTTGCCGTTCAAACCCCATACGCCGACATCACAAAAGTTGAAATCGACCGCAATAACGATATTCCAGAGCTCAATCGTCAAAACAACCTTTGGGTCAAAGATCAGGTTTTCAAAAAAGTAGAGCCTTTGCGTTTTGAACTCTTGTTCGGAGACCACGAAAAAGACAAAAGCACTATTTTCTGGACTCCAATGCTCGGTGGCAATGCCTACGATGGCCTTATGGCTGGGGTAACGCTTCACAACATCGGTCTGGCACCTAAAAAGTTCACCTATTTAGTAAGCCCGATGCTTTCTACCGCCAGATTACGCCCTGCCGGTATCTCTGAGTTCTCTTATCAGATCTTGCCAACAAAAGCCATCGAACTCTTGCGCCTTGGTTTGTCTGTCAAATCATTCGGCACAGCGCGCGATGCCGCCAACAGCTATTTCGTTGCTTTCAATCCTTATGTCTCCATCAATTTTGGCGATCGCAAAGCCCGTCATGCATTTCATCATGATGTATTGATCCAAGGAATTTACAGGAAAAATGTCGGAGGTATTTTTCCAAATGAACGCGGTTTTTTTGTACAACACACAATGAATTATAAAAAACCACTTTATCAAGCGCAATGGACCAATCGATTTGAGGATTTTGAAAGCGGCTTCGATTATTTTTCTCGCATCTGGACCAATCTCAATCAGAATTTTTCTTACTCCATAGGGAAAATGGATCGCAGTATTACGCTCAATATTTTCGGTGGTTTCACACTCAATCAACCCATGGCTGGTTTGAGTAATAATCGCTTCTTTTGGTCGATGAATGGCTTGAATGGCCAGCAAGACTTATTTTTGGAAGACTACAACTTTGGTCGCTCTGATGTTTCAGGTATTTGGTCGCAGCAGCGCATGGATCGCCATGGGCAGTTCCATACGGGTAATGCAGCCGGAAGTAACATCAATTGGCTCACTACAGCTACTGTATACGCTCAATTGCCTATCAAGCCTAATTTATTCGGTGTTTTTGCCGATTTTGGCGCAGGGCGTGGCACCTTTCAAACAGTAGACATGTATTACAATGCGGGTATGGCATTGCGCCTCGGAAAAGTATTTGGCATTTATTTCCCATTGGTATACGGCAGCAATAATATCTCCGGAGACC
>JBFYPV010000034.1:0-5510 GCA_041303085.1 Crocinitomicaceae bacterium | reverse complement strand
TGTCTAAGTGTTGCTTAACGACCGGCAAATTGGCTTGGATGCCCACTGCGCAATTATCGGCAAAAGATACACAAGCATCGCCAATGAGGCGAGCAGATTGCAATACGTTGGCTGCAATAACAGGCTTGAACACATTGAGTTCAAAATGACCATTTGACCCAGCAATGCTGACCGTCACGTCATTGCCCATCACTTGTGCACAAACCATAGTTAAGGCTTCGGGCTGCGTAGGGTTGACTTTTCCAGGCATAATTGAAGAACCCGGCTCGTTGTCTGGAATGATGATTTCTCCGATACCACAACGTGGTCCAGAAGACAACATACGGATGTCATTGGCAATTTTCATGAGTGAAACCGCACTGCGCTTGAGCGCTCCTGAAAGTTCTACCATGGCGTCGTGGGCAGCGAGCGCTTCAAATTTATTGGCTGCTGTGATAAACGGCAAACCGGTGAAGTCGGCAATTTTTTGAGCCACTAATACATCGTATCCTTTTGGCGTGTTGAGACCTGTACCAACGGCTGTTCCGCCCAAAGCGAGTTCTGAAACGGCAACTAATGCGTTGTTTACAGCGCGCATGGAGTAATCAAGCTGAGCTACATACCCACTGAATTCTTGACCCAATGTAAGCGGTGTGGCATCCATAAAGTGGGTGCGACCAGTTTTCACGATGTCTTTGAATTCGACCACTTTTTGTTGGAGTACAGCGCGCAAATGTTGCAAGCCAGGCAAAGTAACTTCAACCGCCATTTTGTAGGCAGCGATGTGCATAGCGGTAGGGTAGGTATCGTTGGAAGATTGCGATTTATTGACGTCGTCATTAGGATTCAGTACTTTTTGTTCGTCGAGCAACTGACCGCCATTGACGACATGGCCGCGGTTGGCAATGACTTCGTTGCAGTTCATGTTGGATTGTGTACCCGAACCTGTTTGCCAAATCACTAATGGAAATTCGTCGTCGTGCTGGCCGGTCAGGATCTCGTCACATACTTTAGAGATGAGGTCTCTTTTTTCTTGTGGCAACACACCGAGTTGATGGTTGGCATGCGCCGCAGCCTTTTTGAGGTAGGCAAAAGCGTGAATCACTTCAATTGGCATCGAGCCCTCTGGGCCAATTTTAAAGTTGTTGCGCGAACGTTCTGTTTGAGCGCCCCAATAGCGGTGAGCAGGTACTTTGACCTCTCCCATGGTGTCTTTTTCGATGCGAAATTCCATTTTTTGGTGTTTATGAATTAATTTGTGTAATTTTGGACAAGTTTTCAACTGCAAAAATAATAGAAGATGAGCACTTTCGGTATTGTAATGTTTCTTTTAATTGGCGGGATGGCCTTTTGGATGTTATTCTTTTTATTAGGATTTATCCTTCCTTATTGGCTTACGCTTGGTTTGTTCGAACAATTGCGTCCAAAACGCATTTTTGACGAAGAGTCCAAATAAAGAAACCACCCTTTTTTCCGAAAGCGCCACACGGCGCTTTTTTTATACCCCAAAGATTTGTGCACAATTGCCTTGAATGGTCAGGCAAATTTGGTCAGTTGGCAAGTCGTTTTCATCGCCGCCAAAAGGATCTTCAATTTCTTCAGCGAGTAGCTCCATACTGACCAGCGCATAAAAAACAAAAGTCGATATGAATGCCGATAAATATCCAAACAACGGTACGAAAGCCAAAGGCATGGTCAGGACATAAATAAAGATGAATTTCTTGATAAACAAGCTATAAGAAAAAGGAATGGGTGTGTTTTTAATCCGTTCACAAACGCCGAGCGAAGCTACTAACGAATCGAGGTCTCGCTGAACCGCCAACCAGCATTCAGCACTCATGGTTTTGTTCGTGTATAATTGCTCCATTTCAGTGCGGAGTAATTGTTGAATCCGCAGCGGCTGGTGCCCACTTAAGTCTAGGCCTGAGATTTTGTCTTGACAAGCGTCATCTTGCTCGATGCGCTTGGACCTCAAATGATTTTTGACACTAAATACATACAAGCTGATCAAGTTGCTCAAAGTCGCTTTTTCTGTTTGGCTGAGTTGCAGCGCACTCAATTTGGCACTCAAACTTCTGCTGTCATTGACCATTGCTCCCCACGCTTTGCGGCCCTCCCACCAGCGGTCATAAGCGGTATTGGTTCGGAACACGAGTAAAAGTGAAATCACAAAACCGAGTAGTGAATAGACGGTCGTTAAATTTTTGAGATAAAAGGCCTTCGGAAAAAAGGTGATTTCAGTGTAAGCGATCAATATAGACAGTAAGCTGATGTAAATCAATTCCTTCCACATCATACGTGCGGTGTCGCTTTTGTGAAAAGAGAAAATAAACGACAGCCAATTTTTTGGGTTGTAATTGATCATAGGGGTAGCATTGAGAACACAAATGTAAAAATTCTTTAAGCACTTAAATTTTGTTTAATTTCGAAGTGTCAAATCAAGCAATAAAAGATGGAAATCACACCCGAACTCAAAGAGAAACTCAGTCTATTAAATGAAAAATACGCTGCGCTTGGCGAAGATTTCAATGCCTATTTAGAGGGCTTGCTTTACGCCGATGTCACCACCTATTGGGATTACATTCAATTAGACACGCTCTTGAGTTTGCAAAAACCCAAAACATCTTTTCCAGATGAGGTGGTTTTTATCATGTACCATCAAATCACTGAATTGTACTTCAAGCTGGCCCTTCGCGAGTTTGAGGCTTTGGGCAACATCCAAACACCAACCAAAGCACATTTTATTGATCGTGTGACGCGCATCAACCGTTATTTTGATGCTTTAGTCAAGAGTTTTGAAATCATGATCAACGGCATGGACCGCGAAGAATTCTTGAAGTTCCGCATGAGTTTACTACCTGCATCAGGGTTTCAGTCTGCGCAATACCGCGAAATCGAAATCTTCAGTACGGACTTCATCAATCTCGTTGCAAAAGACCAGCGCGAGCAACTGCAAGGCACTTCAGATTTAAACCTTTTGTTTGAGCACATCTATTGGAAGGCGGGCGCTACAGAAGTAGCTACGGGTAAAAAAACCCTCACCCTGATCCAATTCGAAGAAAAATACCGCGACCAATTTATCGCATTAGCCAACAATTGCCGAGATAAAAATCTTTGGCAAGTCTATTTGCGCCTCAGCGAAGCAGACCAAGCCGATGACAATGTACAGCAAGCCTTGCGTCAAAACGATATCAATGTCAATATCAATTGGCCTTTGGCGCATTACAAATCAGCTGTGCGTTATTTGGCCAGACAAGACAAAGATGTAGCAGCCACGGGCGGAACAAATTGGCAAAAGTACCTGCCACCACGTTTTCAAAAGCGCATTTTTTACCCCACTTTATGGTCGGCAGAAGAGCAAGAAAACTGGGGTAAGGCTTGGGTAGAAGAAACTTTCAGTTAAGTCGGTTTTATTTCAACTCTTTGATAAACAACGCAGAAAAGTCTAGCATTCCAGACGCTTCTAATTGAAAGCCCCTCACGCGCAACTGATTGAGGACTATAAAATCTTCGGTGTAAATCGGAATGAGCGCCTGTTGGTCTAAGATTGCTTTTTCACAAAGCATTTGCGCGCGCAAGCGTTTTTCGTTTGATTGAGCCTGTATGGATGCTAAATAGTAAGCATCGACCCCGATGTGATCAAACACAAGCGGATTTTGCGCACCGCTGTAAAAAAGCCTGAGGTAAGACTCCGCGCCAGGGTAGTCGCCGATCCAGCCACTGCGCCACATTTCCCCATTATTTTTTCCTGCGTGTTGACGCGGCCTTTTTGCTTCTTTTAATGTAATGCGAACAGGCAGTGCTTTTTGGAGCTGCAGTGCTGCTGCCGCGGCCCATTTGTAGGCTAAAGTATTTTTTGCGGCACCCACATAAAAATGAATGGGCGGCAAGGGTCGTTGGGCATCATAACCCGCTTGGGCAAGTAACAATTTAGCTTGCGCTATTTTTTGTGCAAGGGTTCTATTGTCTGAAAAAAGCAAGTTGTTTTTATACTGTTTTTGGGTAGGAATAAATTGTCCATTTAGTTCTTGTCCTTCGCCTTTCAAGATGTCATTGCAAATTGTTTTTGTATCGATGACGAGTGCAAATGCCTGGCGAACAGCTAGCTGATCAAAAGGACTTTTACAACTATTGAATTGAATGAAGTGCACCTTTGCCGCATTTTTGATGTACACCTCATGCAGCGGATTTTTACCCTGCTTGGCATCGTTGAGCGTGCCGAATGCTTCTCTGAGGTCGTCTATCGGAAGGTCGAAAAGTAAGTCGAGCTGATTGTTTAAAAAACGTTTGTGCGCTAGCTGACCCGGAACGCCGCAGCTCAATTCAACACGGTCGAGGTAGGGGAGTTGGTTGCCATATTTGTCGTGTCGCCAATAAGAAGAGTTGCGTTCAAATAGGTAGGTGTTTTTTAATTTTTTTTGCAAGAGAAAAGGGCCCGTTCCGATAGGATTTTTATGCAATAAGCGCCCATAAAATTTAGCCGCTTGCTTGCTTAAAATACTCAGGCTTGGGCTAGTCAATAGACTTAAGAAATGATTGTATTTGCCTGTTAATTCTATCTTCAGGGTGTGTTTATCAAGAACACGTATGCCTTTGACACTTGCTTTTGTTGGGTCTTGGTGTTTGTCAAAAAACTTTGTTCCTCCAACGATAAGCCTAGGTAAAATCAGCTCTTGTTGAACGTTGTCTTGTTGTGAGCAAGCCAAGTTGAGGCTAAAAGCGACGTCTTCTGCAGTGAGTTCTGAAGAGTGAAAACGAAAGCAAGGATTATCGGTGAAATGGATGTTTTTCTTTAAGTGGATAATGACCTGATTTCTTTTGGCGTTCAGACGGACTTCAGAAGCCAAGCAATAGCGCCAACCCCTTTCGTTTTGCGCCGGCTTGAGTAAGGGTTCAAAAATGAGTTGTTGTAGCCGTTGTGCTTCTAGGGTGTTGTTGGCAAGTGGATAAAGAAGGAGTTGTTTATTTTTGGTGCTGATTTTCAAGCTGCCACCGTAGGTTTTGTCTCCTTTGGCACTTCTATTATTTGGATACAAGAAAATGCCAATTAGCACACCAAGCGCAATTACGAAAAGAATCCAAATGATTTTATTTTGCTTCATTGATAGAAACAAATGTACAGATGTTGTGTCATAAAAAAGGGGACCGAAGCCCCCTTTTCATTATTTTTTGTCAACCAAATGCAAGAAGCCGTGGCCGCTTACTTCTTGGTTGTTGAGACCGGAACCGATATACTTGTAAAAGTAAACACCTTCGCTTGCGGGTTCTCCATTGATTTTTCCGTCCCAAGCTGGGTTATTGTTGATGAGGTCAACAGAAGTAACATCCATCAAGACATTGCCCCAACGGTTCATGATAATGAGCTGCAAGGAAATGACATTTTTGCTGTCTAGGTAGAAAGTTTCGTTGTTGTTGTCTGCGTTCGGACTGAAAACGTTTGGTGCAATGACCTCAGGGCGGGCGTATTCACAGCTGCCGTCTTCGATGAGTGCGTTTGGATCGTAATTGAGTGCGAGCGGATCTGTACAGCC
>JBFYPV010000033.1:0-2971 GCA_041303085.1 Crocinitomicaceae bacterium | reverse complement strand
AGCGCGTCATCTTCCCTTCGCTGGCATTATCCAAATCAGGTTCAATGGGTATGTTCTCAGCCTTTCGGCACCCCTTAGAGACGCTGCAAAAATAAGTCTTTTTGAACTAACCCATCCAAACCAGAAATAAAAATCCTTTCGCGTTGGATAAAAAGAATTGATGCTAAGCAGATAGCGCAGCAACCAACTTGGCAATTTGTACCGCATTGGTAGCGGCACCCTTGCGCAGGTTGTCGGCAACTATCCACAAGTTGAGCGTATTGGCCTGGCTTTCGTCGCGGCGAATGCGGCCAACGAAGACGTCGTCTTTACCTTGTGCCATGCGCGGCATTGGATACTCAAATTGGGCTAAGTTGTCTTGGACGGTGATACCCAGGGTTTGCGCCAGCAGTTGTCTGACTTCTTGCAAATCAAAATCATTTTCAAAAGAAATGTTCACGGCTTCTGAATGCCCGCCAACGACAGGTACGCGCACGGCTGTGGCCGTAACGTTGATGCTCGGGTCTAAGATTTTTTTGGTCTCGTTGGTGAGTTTCATCTCTTCTTTGGTGTAGCCGTTGTCTAGGAAGACGTCGCACTGCGGGATGCAATTCTGATCAATCGGGTGCTTGTAAGCCATTTCGCCGGAAATACCTGCACGTTCGTTGGCCAGCTGCTGCACTGCTTTCACGCCAGTTCCGGTAATCGATTGATAGGTAGAAACCACCACGCGCTTCACGCCATACTTTTGGTGCAGCGGCGCCAAGACCATGACGAGCTGTATGGTGCTGCAGTTTGGATTGGCGATGATGAGGTCTTGTTTGGTGAGGAGTTGTCCGTTGATTTCCGGAACGATGAGCTTTTTTGTTGGGTCCATGCGCCAAGCCGAACTGTTGTCTATAACCACAGTGCCTTTCTCGGCAAAACGAGGCGCCCACTCCGTTGAGGTGTCTCCACCTGCAGAAAAAATGGCGATATCTGGGGCGGCATCTACTGCAGTTTGCAGCCCAATGACAGCATATTGCTTGCCTTGAAACGTTAGTTGCTTACCGACGCTGTTTTCGGAGGCGACCAAAAGTAATTCAGTAAAAGGAAATTGTTGTTCTGCCAACACCTCTAACATCACTGAACCAACCATTCCGGTGGCTCCTACTACAGCTATTTTCATTGTTCAATTTTTTACAAAAATAATCTTTGTTTGCCATGCGACTCTTTCTGCTGCTATTTTTCCTTTCATCGGCTTGCACGCCAAGACCCGTTTTAGCCCAAGTATTCGACGATTTTCACGACCAAAGTCTTTTTCAAGGACTCCTCTGGGGCGGCGACATCGGTGCATTTACAACCAACAGCAACCGACAATTGCAACTGAGCGCCGCCAGTGCCGGAGCGGCCAACCTCTTCTTTGCGCACCAATTGAACAACAGCAGCAACTGGGAATGCCAGTTTTGGTTGCGACTCAACTTTAGCCCCTCGAGTCTTAATTTTGGACGCTTTTACCTCGTGGCGAATCAAAGTGACTTGCTTATGGCCGACCAAGCGCTGTATCTAGAATTTGGCGAAGCTGGAAGCCAAGATGCCCCCAAATTATTTTGTAGGCAAAATGGGATCGATAGCTTGGTCGGGGTGGGCCCCGCCGGCAGCGTTGCGGCGGCGTTTCAGTTATTTTTTAGCTTCAAGTACAACAATGGCGCGTTTACGCTCGAGACCAAAACGAGTACTGCCGCCGCAAGCAACCTTTGGTTGTCAGGGCAGTTGCCCTGGCTGCCGGCGGGGCCTTATGCAGGCCTGAGTTGTATCTTCACGAGCGCAAATAGCCAAGGATTTTACCTCGACGATCTATATGTAGGGCCGCCACTCGAACAACAAGTGCCCAATTTGTTCATTACCGAATTAATGGCTGATCCTGAGCCACAGCAAGGCCTGCCCAACGCAGAATACATCGAAATCTACAACGCTGGTGCCTTTGCCCAACAACTCAATGGCTTGGTGTTGAGCGACGCCACTGGCAGTTGCACGCTCCCCTCCTATTGGCTGCAGCCCGGATCTTACGCCACGCTCGTCGGAACCGGGCAAAGCAGTGGTTTCAACCCGTCGAAGACCATTGAAGTCAGTGCTTTTACCAGTCTGAATAACACCGGTGAAACCCTCCAGCTCAAGAATGTCCAAGGACTACTTATAGATCAGGTGGCCTACCAAAACAGTTGGTACCAAGATTCCGTCAAAATGAATGGCGGCTTCAGTTTGGAGCGTTGTTCGCTACTTGATCCGTGTTCTGCAGCAGATAATTGGCGTGCGACTCAAGCGCAGCTTGGCGGCACGCCAGGGCTCCAAAATTCGGTATTTGAAGCCGCCCCAGATACACTGGCACCGTTCATTAGTTTTGCAGAAGTCCGCGATTCCAACCAAGTTGCATTTGTCTTTTCAGAACCAATGGACAGTGCCAATTTGGCGCTGTGCGCCATCTCATTTGATCACAATCTGGGTGCGTTCACAAGAATGGCGCTCCATCACTTACAAATCCAAAATGGCGCGCAGTTGCTTTTGATATTTGAAAACGCCATTCCAAAAAGTGAACCCATTGAAGTGTCGTTTGTGGCGCTCAAAGATTGTTGGGCCAATGCGCGCAACCAGCAAGTGACTTTCATTCGCTACGAAGCACCCCAACCTGGCGACCTCCTGCTCAATGAAATTTTATTTGACCCGCCGAGCAATGGCTCAGATTTCATTGAACTTTACAACGCAAGTCAGAAATATCTTGATCTGAAACAGTGCAGCATAGGTAATGGCCTAGCGACCTATGACCTTTCAAAACCATTCATTTCCCCTCATGATTATTTGGCACTTTGCCCGGATACAAGCTTTTTAAGTTTTTATTATCCGAATACGCCGAGTGAAAAGACCGCTTATCAAACCCTTCCCTACTTTTACAATGACAGCGGAACGTGCATCTTATATGGCAACGGAAGCATCTTAGACAAATTGACCTACAACG
>JBFYPV010000032.1:0-3060 GCA_041303085.1 Crocinitomicaceae bacterium | reverse complement strand
CCACAAGACAAAATCAACTACCAAGACTACAAGTTAAGAGGTACTATCTATCAAAAGAAAAATCAAGATAGCTTGGCTATTTTAGCTTTTGAACAAGCAGCAGGCATCAACGAAATTGCTTACAAAGAACTTGCGAATGAACTCATCAAGCTCTACAACAAAAACAAAATGTACGACAAAGTCATTGCCGCTTATGACCTTCGCCGTCAGAAAAACGGTAAACTCATGGCGCAAGAAGAGTACGACTTAGGAAAGGCCTACTATTTTGGTCGCGCCGACTACAAAACAGCAGATAGTCTCTTTCAAGTCGTCATCAAAAATGACTCTACGTATGTACCTGCTCACATCTATCGCGGGCGCTCCAACTACAAAATGGACACCAACAACGAAAAATGGATGGCCTTCCCGTTCTACCTCAAAGTTACCGAGATGGTAAAACCCGAAGACCGCATGCAGCCTTCCAAAAAAGCATTCGTACTCGAATCTTTGCGTTATGTAGCAGATTACTATTCAAAGTCTGCTAATAAAGACCTCGACAAAGCCAAAAAGTACTTTGAAGAAATCTTAGCGATGGAGCCAAACGATGCAGTAGCTAAAAAAGCCCTCGGTATCAAAGATCCAGTGCCAGCGACAACAACTACACCAAAACCAGCTGCACCCGTTCGCAACTGATAAAAAAGTTCATTTGAAATGAAAATGGCGGCCCTCCGGGCCGCCATTTTTGTTATCAAGTATTGCTGAGCACTGAGTTATTGTTGCAAACTCAAGTAGCGCGCTACGTATTTACCGATGATGTCAAATTCTAGATTCACAATAGTTCCTTCTTTGATTTCCTTGAAGTTTGTATGCTCATAAGTATAAGGAATGATGCAGACCGAAAATTGCCCTTTTTGCGCATCCACAACAGTAAGGCTAGTGCCGTTTACAGTAATAGACCCCTTTTCTACCGTAACAAAAGCATCCGGGTGCTGAAAAGTAAAGCGCCACGAGCCGTTTTCATCTAAGACCTCTGAGCAAGTTCCGACGCAATCTACATGACCCTGCACCATATGGCCATCTAGCCTGCCGCCCAATTGCATGCAGCGCTCGATATTCACTTTGGTGCCGATTTGCCAAGCACCTAAATTGGTTTTCAATAGGGTTTCGTGAATGGCCGTAACAACATGCTGTTGCTCGTTCTGAGCCACAACCGTGAGGCAACAGCCGTTGTGCGCCACACTTTGGTCAATTTTAAAGCCCGCCGACAAACCAGAAGCAATGGTAAAATGGATGTTTCCTGCTTCTTTTTCAATGGCCATTACTTGGCCCACTTCTTCGATGATTCCTGTAAACATGTTGCAAACTTACGCAAACTAAGCGCTCGCACACAAATCTTGGAGCACGAGTTGCAGCGTGGTGCGGTTCATATACGTATTGGAGCTGATCTGAAAAACGATATCGATGAAGACGCCAACAGCCAGCTCTTTTTCAAAGGAGGCGAGTTGAAATCCGATGGCGTCGATTGGCACCTGAGAACCCTCTTGGATGACCTTGAGTTTGAGGTGTGCGCCTTTGAGTACTTTGTATTCCATTACCATGCAATTTTTGGCCAAAAAGACCGGATGCATGTTGCCCGGCCCACAAGGTTCAAAGGCTTCTAAAATTTGCAAGATGCGCAAAAAATGAACCTGAGGATTGGAGCCCAACTCTTTGAAGTCAAGTTCCGTATCGATGTCGATTTGTCTTATTAATTTTTGCTTTGACAGCGCATTGGAAACAGCATTTTCAAATGCCGCTCTGAAGGCAGGAAGCTGCTCGGGCACAAGCGTGAGGCCCGCTGCAAATTGATGGCCACCAAATTGCACCAAATGATGCTGGCAGCGCTCGAGTAAGTCATACAAATTGAGAGGCTGCATGCAGCGCGCAGAGCCGGTAAGCACGCCGTTAGACTCCGTGAGTACGATTGTTGGCCGGTAATGCGTTTCAATGAGCCGAGAGGCCACAATGCCCACTACGCCTTTGTGCCAAGTGGGGTCATGTACAATGGTGGCAAACTGATCTGAGAACAAAGGATCTGCCTCAATTTGCGCCAATGCTTGGGCCGTCATTTCTTGATCCAAGGCGCGGCGCGTGGTGTTGTCTGTATTGATATCTTGGGCGAGCGCCTCGATTTCGGTGGTATCGGTACTGAGCATCCAGTCTACAGCGCGTTTGCCCGAGGCAATGCGGCCTGCAGCATTGATGCGCGGTGCCAAAACAAAAACGACGTCGCGTAATGAAAGTGGAAGCGCCTTTTTGGCCAAGGCTAAAATAGCTAAAAATGCTGGCCTCGGTGCACTATTGAGTTGGGCTAAGCCTTTGGCACATAACGTTCGGTTTTCGTCGGTCATTTCGACAATATCAGCGCCAATTGACAGCGCTACAAGATCTAAACTTTGAAACAAAGCGCTTTGCTCCAGATTTAAATATTGATAAAGTCCTTGTAACAATTTAAAGGCGACACCACAACCAGAAAGTTCTTTGAACGGATAAGTGCAGTCGTTTTGCTTTGGATTCAAAATGAGCGCATCTGGAAGGTTGTCGTCGGGTTGGTGGTGGTCACAAACGATGACGTCGATGCCGGCAGCGCTGGCACGCGCGAGTTCCTCTTTTGCTTTGATACCGCAATCTAGTGTGATGAGCAAATGAAAGCGTTCTGCAATTGCGTAGTCGATACCTGCTTGGCTCACGCCATAACCTTCTTTGTAGCGGTCTGGGATGTAATAAGCGCACTGCAAACCGAGTAAAGCGAGCTGTTCTGCCATGAGCGCTACGGCGGTGGTGCCATCGACGTCGTAATCGCCGTACAACAGCACCTTTTCTTGCTTGGCAATTGCTCGCTGGAGCCTGTGCACGGAAGCCTGCATGTTGAGCAAAAGAAAAGGATCGTGCAAGGCATTTTGCTGTGGCTTGAAGAAGGCTACTGCGCTTTGCCTGTTGGCGATACCGCGTTGCACAAGCAATTGCGCTGCAAAATTTGGGATTTTGAGTTCTTGTGAAAGGTCAGTAACAGCAGACAAAGGCTCTTGAGCCCGGAGTTTC
>JBFYPV010000031.1:0-5693 GCA_041303085.1 Crocinitomicaceae bacterium | reverse complement strand
AACGCTTTGGCTACACGCTCTCCACCACGGGCTACCACAACGACGGCTACCGCATTGGCGAATCTGAATTCAGGGCGCGCGTATCCGGTACGCTCTATGCCAAAGCGATCTTAGACAAGCGCCTTAAAGCGGGCTTGGGCTACAACTACCAAGTTCAAAAAACGGGTAATTTCCTCATTTGGCAAAGCGATTCATTGGGCTATACGCCAAGTGGCTACGGCGACACCACCGCAGGGGCCTCTACGGTGAGCTATAACTTTGGGCAGCGCTTGTTTATAGATCCCTACGCCAAGTTTATAGACCAACACAACAACCTCCATCAGCTCAAAACTCGTCTCTATTGGGTTTCTAATGAAAACCTTTCCAACGCCAGTCAGAGCAATGCCGCCACCATTTCTTACGCCGACTACACCTTTCAGCGCAAATTTGGCGAGGGCAGTACGCTGAGTGCGGGCGCAACGGCCATTCAAAACGTCGTCAACTCTCAGTTGTTTGGCAACCACAGCTCGCAAAACTACGCCGCCTACACGCAGCTCGAATACCACAAAAACAAACTAGACCTCAGTGCGGGTATGCGTTTGGAATACTTCGAGATGGACCAACAAAAGCCAGATTCACAGTTTTTACTGCCGGGCAAAGACAGCATCAGTCTTCCGTTTTACCCAGTGCTGCGCACGGGCGTGCACTATGCGCTCAAACCTTTTACGCACTTGCGCGCAAGCTTGGGTCAAGGCATCCGCTACCCAAGTGTTGCAGAACGTTTTACGCAAACTTCGGTGGGCGCGCTCAATATTTTCCCGAATCCTGAGCTGCAGCCCGAAATGGGCTGGGCTGGCGAAATCGGTATCAAGCAGGGTTTCAAAATCGGCAACTGGAAGGCCATGCTGGACGCAGCCTTTTTTGTCAATCAGTACAGCAACATGATGGAGTTCTCCTTCATTTATTACAACCCCATCACCCAAAAACCGCTCGACCCACTCAATCCTTCTGCCGAAGACCTCCAATTCCTGACCAGCGGTCAGTACAACATCAGTGACTGGGTTGGTTTCCAGGCTCAAAATGCCGAAAAAGCCCGCATTTCAGGGCTGGATATCTCCTTCAATTCTTCGGGTCAGCTCGGCAAAGTAGAAGTGATTTCGTTGCTTGGTTATACCTACATGAACCCGATTTCACTCAACAACAATCCGCAATACACCGCTAATTTTTCCGATACCTCCACCAACATGCTCAAATACCGTTTCAAGCATTTGGCCAAGGCCGACATCGAGGCCAATTATCAAAAGTTTAGTTTTGGGGCATCTATGCGCTACAACAGCTTCATGCGCAACATCGACCGCGTCTTCGAAGACGACCTCGACCCTTCGCTTACCTCAACTGTATATATTTTACCTGGCCTCAAAGCCTATCGCCAGCTCTACAACAAGGGCAATTTGGTTTTTGACGCGCGCTTCGCTTACATGCTCAAAGATCAGTACCGCATTTCTTTTATTGTCAATAACCTGTTCAACGCTGAAGTGACCTCTCGCCCGGGCGACATCCAAGCGCCGCGCAATTTCATCCTTCAATTACAAGCCAAATTTTAATGAAAGTTCTCGGTATTATTCCTGCTCGTTTTGGTTCTAGTCGCTTTCCCGGCAAACCACTCCTAGACCTCAAAGGCAAGTCCATGATCCAGCGGGTTTACGAAGGCGCCCAACAAGCCACTTTATTAGACACACTTGTTGTTGCTACCGATGACCAACGCATTTTCGACGAAGTGCGTCGTTTTGGCGGAGAGGTGCTCCTGACCAATCCTGCGCACCAAAGTGGCACAGAGCGCTGTGCCGAAGTGCTTACCCACTTTTCCGATCACGATACCATCATTAACATTCAAGGTGACGAACCATTGGTTTCTGGCCTGCAACTCGACCAACTCTTGGCTGCTTTTGAAGACCCCAGCGTTCAAATTGCCACACTAGTGCATCCGGAGGTCAGTGCGGCAGATTTACAAAACGTGAACCGCATTAAGGTGCTCGCTGACCACCAGCAAAACGCCATCTATTTTTCGCGCAGCCCACTGCCCAACATGCATTACGCCAAAGACCAGCACTTTCCTTGGTTGCGCCATATTGGGCTTTATGCCTACAAAGCAAGCACGCTCCAACAAATAGCCGCTTTGGCGCCCTGTGCACTCGAGCAGGCCGAATCTCTCGAGCAGCTGCGTTGGCTCTATTACGGCTATTCCATTCGCCTGATTCAGACCGACATCGAAACGCCCAACATAGATGTTCCCGCCGATTTAGAAAAAGTCTTACCTTTTTTGTAATCTGACTAGACTTTCGTAAGTTTGTTCAATGCAGGGTTTTGAAGATATTATTATTCAACTTTTACTTAGACACAACTGTGTAGTTGTGCCTGGTTTTGGGGGCTTCGTCGCCAAGCAAGTAGCTGCCGAAATCGATCTCGACAAAGGCCTCATTGCGCCACCCAAAAAAGCGCTGCTCTTCAATCGTTTCTTACTCACAGACGACGGCTTGCTGCTCGCAGAATACGCGCGCCTCAAGGGTCTTTACTACGAAGACGCCAAAGCACAATTACAAGCCCATACAGACAAACTACAGCGTCAACTGGCTACAGGAGAAACCATCCACTTGCCAAAGCTTGGTACTTTTGCCAAACAACAAGATGGCCAAATTTCATTTGAGCAAGACCGCTTTTTCAATTTGTTGTTGTCTTCTTATGGCTTGGCCAATCTCAATTTTGTAGCGCAGCCTGTTCAAGCGGCACAAGAAACACCAATTATTGAATTACAACCCAATTCGGCTCCCAACAAAATCAACTGGACGCGCGTTGCAGCTGCAGCCTGCATCCTTCCTTTTGCATTTTATTCTTTCTGGATCCCGACCCAAACCAATGCTTTGCAGTCAGGTTTGTTCTCGAGTTCCGATTTCAATCCGCTGCACCAACAAGATGCGCCTGGCTATGTAAAATCTAGCCTAGAACTAGATTTAGCAACTGAGGGTCCTCAAACGCAAGCGCCACTTACCTTTCAAAAAGGAACACGCACCAGTTTTGCGGCTTACGAATGGCAACCGGGGTTCAACTTTGTAGTGAAGGTACCAGCTACTCCAGCGGCACCTGTCGTGGAAGCATCCATGCCAACGTCTACCGAGGGCAACGTTACTGCAGCCTTTGATTTCGTTGTAGGTTGTTTCTCTAATTTGCAAAATGCTCAAAACCTTGTGCTCAAATTGAAGCGCGATGGCTTTGCTGCCAGACTCATCCAAAATGGCCCACTTACCAAAGTGAGTGCGGGCGCTGCTCAAAATCTTTCTGAACTCCAACAAATCCAACAACAAGCTGCGGCACGCGGTTTGCAAGGTTGGGTGCTCAACAACTAAAATTTACGCATGAAAAAATCCTTCAGTTTTATACTATCCATCGGGATCAGTACTTCTTTGTTATTTGCCCAAACGACCAATGTTGAGGGCAGCAAGTATCAGTTTAAAAAACTCGTTCAATTAGACGCTACGCCCGTTCAAAGCCAAGGCCAAACCGGAACATGTTGGTCTTTCTCAGCCACAAGTTTCTTTGAGTCCGAAATCCAACGCCTGACCAAAAGCCCAGTTGTATTATCTGAAATGTACGTGGTGCGCAAAGCCTACGAATTAAAGGCAGAAAAATACATTCGCATGGATGGCAAGGTCAATTTCAGCGAAGGTGGTGCTTTTCACGATGTACCGCTCGTCATTGAAAAATTTGGTATTGTTCCTTATGAAGTGTATACTGGTTTGAGTGGCACGAGTACATATAACCACGGCGAAATGTTCACACAGCTCAATACACTGATGTCTGACATCATTTCTAGACTTGGTGCGCCAGAAGGCATTACCGACGAGTGGAAACGCAAGTATAACGACATCCTCAACCGAGGCATCGGCAAAGACATCGAAACCTTCGAATGGAACGGCACGCGCTATACGCCAAAATCTTACGCAGCGTCATTGGGCCTCGACATGAAAAACTATGTGTCCTTGACCTCATTTACCAATCACCCGATGTACAGCGAGTGCATGCTCGAGATTCCAGACAACTGGGCTTGGGGTACAAGTTATAATGTCAGCATGGACGACCTCGTCGAGGTAACAATTGCGGCGCTTAAAAATGGCTACACAATTGCTTGGGGCGCCGATGTCTCTGAAAAAGGCTTTAGTTTCAAAAATGGTTTGGCGATTGTTCCGGCTGACCCTGCCATGATCGAAGTGAACGGTAAAGACGACAAACGTTTTAACGATGCAGGTGCGGAGCGCAAATCAAATGCATTTATGGAGCCGATGAAAGAATTGGCCATCACGCCAGAGCTTCGTCAGAAAGGCTATGACAACAAAACCACAACCGATGACCACGGCATGCACATTGTTGGCCTTTATACCGATCAAAACGGTACGCGCTACTTTATGGTTAAAAACTCTTGGGGCACGAGCAACATGCCAAAAGGCTACCTTTATGTTTCTGAAAATTACTTCAAATACAAGACCATCAATATTTATTTACACAAAGATGGCGTTCCTAAGAATGTACAGACCAAATTGAAGTGGTAGTTTACTACTCAATTAATATAACGTATTGATAATCAAAAGAAAAAGTGTTCAAAGTGTCATTTGAACACTTTTTCTTTTTTATTGTTATTTTTGTAATAACAACAAGAACTCAAAGATGAAAACTGTAGGTGTAAATGGATTTGGAAGAATTGGGCGCTGTTTTACAAGAATTGCCCTGCAAGACCCTCAAATTAACGTCGCGCTGGTCAATGACTTAGCCGATGTCAAAACACTTGCACACCTGCTCAAATACGACAGCATTCACGGACCTTTTGGCCTTTCTTTTGAAATTGTCGATGACACATTGGTGTTTGAGAATGGCAAAAAATTGGTTTTCATCAGCGAACGCAACCCTGAGCTCATCAACTGGGCAGCTTACGGCGTTGAGGTGGTGATTGAAGCGACAGGTTTGTTTTTAACAAGAGAAGCTGCATCCAAGCATTTAGTGGGTGGGGCCAAGCACGTTGTCATTAGTGCGCCTGCCAACGACGAAGATATTCCATCGGTAGTATTGGGTGTCAATGACGATCAAATCGACTGGACAACCACGGTGGTTTCCAACGCCTCTTGCACTACCAACAACGCTGCGCCAATGGTGAAGGTTCTCAAAGACCTCCTCGCTATCGACGTCGCTTATATTTCAACTGTTCACAGCTACACCTCAGACCAACGCCTCCACGATGCGCCGCACAAAGACTTGCGTCGCGCGCGTGCTGCAGCAAATAGCATTATCCCGACTTCAACAGGCGCGGCAAAGGCAATCACACGTATTTTCCCGGATTTAAAAGGTAAAATTACAGGTGGCAGCTTCCGTGTGCCGGTTGCAGATGGTTCAATAACCGAAATGACACTCGTCACCAAAACCGACGTTACAGCAGAGCAAATCAATGCCGCCATGAAAGCAGCCGCTGAGGGGCCTTTGAAAGGCATCATGCATTACACCGAAGACCCAATTGTTTCAGTCGATGTTATTGGCAATGCGCATAGTGTCGTTTTTGATGCAGGACTCACGATTGTATTCAATGGCCTGATCAAAGTTGCGGGTTGGTACGACAACGAAGCGGGTTATTCCAACCGTTTGGCTGATGTCGTGAAGCGCTTCTAATCGGCAAG
>JBFYPV010000030.1:0-5458 GCA_041303085.1 Crocinitomicaceae bacterium | reverse complement strand
GCTCTTCATTGCTGCTTTGCTTTGTGTCCTTTTCGAAACTTACACGGCAATGGTTTCATTCTTCACTCTTTGGATTGTTTCGCTGGGTATGGGTTTGCTTCTAAGAAAAAAGTGGCCTGATGTATTTGTGATTAATGATTACCGTACTTTTCAGGATATTTTTGATGGAACTGTTTTGAAATAAGAAAAGATGCTAACTAAATTTTGAGCCGATACTTTATAAATGCAAAAACTAAACAAGAAATTCAAGATCATCGACCTGATCCCTGTTGGGTCGGAGGTCGTTATCAAGCTCACGCACCACCTAGACATCCAACTAATTAGCAGAAATAAAGTGATTTTAGATGAGCTCCTTCAATTTGCTGAGGGAGTGGAGGGGCTTACTTACATAAAGACTGGTGTATCGATGAAATAAATTGATAGGATTAAAGAGTTCCTTTCTTAAGTGTTGAAATGAGCATTTGGAGACTTGACTTTTTAGGTGCTTCGGGTAGCCATGAAGTCATGAGTGAGGTGTCTAGTTTGCGTAGCATAGTGCTGTCCATTCGGAGGTCTTCTAATAGGAACAACATTGTTTGTTTGCTGCTGCGTAAATTGATGCCGGCCGTAAGGATGATTTTGTCGCAGATGGCTTTTTCAGGTGTGGCAATGAGTGCAGTTTGTTCGTTTGTGAGTTGGACATTTTGAATTCCAAATGCATAATAGGGTAGGGAGACTTGTTGAAAGGTGAATCTGCCGAGTGCAGTATTGTATTTTTTTGATGATTGGATACAAACTGAGCTGATTTCATAAGTTCTTTCTGGAATGATGCCCCAATAGGACAAAGCGGTTTCTAGCGAAACGTAACTCGGACCACGAAGGTGGTTGGCGATTAGAAAAGGTGCTGGAGTTGGTAACTCTGTTTGAGGCCCCGGAGCATATAAACCTCGTCTGATTGAAATGAGTTCGCCACTTTTCAGTAATTCACTAATTTTATCATTGGGGCTTTTGTATTCACCAAGAATATCCAATAGCAAGTTTCTGCCTATTGGGGCATTGGTGTAAGCTTTGATTTTTTTAGTGAAGTTCAAAATGTCATATTTTAATACAAAAATCGGAAAAAATCCGATTATGTGCAATTATTTTATCATCTTATATATTTTGATTTTTACCCCAAACATTTCCTCCCAACTCTTGTTACAAATTGAAACATCCACACATGCGCAATAGCGGTTATGTATTCACGCCTTACCAAGCTCCGGAGCTCTCAGACTTTGAGCGCTTGTTCGATATTTTTAGCGAACTGATTGTACATACTTCGGGCGATGTAGATGAAGCGCTGGAGTGGCTCAATGTGTTGGATAAGGAATACAGCCTGACCAACGACAAATACTCCATGGACGACTTCATCGAAGACCTCAAGAAAAAGGGGTATTTGCGCGAAGAAATTTTGCCAGACGGCAAGGGACAGATGAGTGTGACGGCCAAGACCGAACGCATTTTGCGCAAGAATGCGATGGAGCAAATTTTTGGGAATATCCGCAAGAGTGGGCGCGGGCAGCACAAATCTAAAAAGAGTGGGCTAGGCGACGAAGCTACTGGCGAGTACCGAGATTTTCAGTTTGGAGATGCGCTCGAAAATATTTCGATTACGGAGAGCTTGAAAAACGCGCAGATCAATCATGGCATAGGGGAGTTCAGGCTTACCGAACAAGATTTAGTAGTCGAGGATACCCATCACCAATCTCAGATGAGTACGGTGCTTATGATAGACATCAGCCACAGCATGATCCTCTACGGCGAGGACCGCATTACGCCGGCCAAAAAAGTAGCCATGGCGCTGGCAGAGCTCATTACCACGAGTTATCCGAAAGATACGCTAGACGTGATTGTCTTTGGCAACGACGCCTGGCCAATTAGCATCAAAGACCTGCCGTATTTGAACGTCGGGCCTTACCACACCAATACGGTTGCTGGCCTAGAGCTCGCTATGGATATTCTGCGCAGAAAACGCAATACCAACAAGCAAATTTTCATGATCACCGACGGTAAGCCGAGTTGTTTGCGCTTGCCCGATGGTCAGTACTACAAAAATAGCAATGGCCTAGATGATTACATCGTAGATAAATGCTACACCATGGCGGCTCAAGCGCGCAAGTTGCACATCCCGATCACGACCTTCATGATTGCCCAAGATCCGTATTTACAGCATTTTGTGGACGAATTCACGAAGTCCAACAAAGGAAAGGCGTTTTACACGGGCTTGAAAGGCCTCGGTGAAATGATTTTCCACGACTACGAAACCAACCGAAAAAAACGAATGAACTGATGATAGACACCAACATACAAACTTTAGGCGCTTTGAAAGCGGCTGGTTATCAATCCAAAAGCATCAAATCTGAACTCCGCGACAACCTCATTGCCGCACTCAAGGCGGGTAAGCCAAGTTTTCCATCTATGCACGGCTATGAGCATACCGTGATCCCGCAACTCGAGCGCGCCATTCTCTCCAAGCATAATATCAACCTGCTGGGCTTGCGCGGCCAGGGTAAAACGCGCATTGCGCGCCTCATGATCCATTTGCTAGACGAATACATCCCGGTGGTGGCAGGCAGCGAAATCAACGACGACCCGCTGGCTCCAATTAGCCGCTATGCCAAAGACCTTATTTTAGAGCACGGAGACGACACGCCCATTACCTGGCTGCACCGCTCCGAGCGTTTCTTTGAAAAACTCGCCACGCCAGACGTCACCATCGCAGACCTCATCGGTGACATCGACCCCATTAAAGCCGCCAACCTCAAGCTCAACTACGCCGACGAACGCGTCTTGCACTTCGGCATGATTCCACGTGCGCACCGTTGTTTGTTTGTCATTAACGAACTTCCTGACCTTCAAGCGCGCATTCAAGTAGCACTCTTTAACATCCTCGAAGAAGGCGATATACAGATCCGAGGTTTCAAGTTGCGCTTGCCGCTAGACCTTCAATTTATCTTCACGGCCAACCCCGAAGACTACACCAACCGCGGTAGCATCGTGACGCCACTCAAAGACCGCATTGGTTCTCAAATCCTGACGCACTACGCCGCTGACGTCAAGACCGCCAAGCAAATTACGGCGCAAGAAGCCCAGAAGCTAGAAAACCGCATTTGCGAAGTGCATGTGCCCGAATTAGCCAAAGATATCTTAGAGCAAATCGCTTTTGAAGCGCGCAGCAGCGAATACGTTGACGCCAAAAGTGGCGTGAGCGCGCGCATGAGCATTACCGCCTACGAAAACCTCATCAGTACCGCTGAGCGCCGCGCCTTACTCAACAACGAGCAAAGTACGACCGTTCGCTTCTCGGACCTCATGGGCATGATTCCATCGATTACCGGAAAAGTAGAACTGGTCTACGAAGGCGAGCAGGAAGGATCCTCTTTTGTGGCCAACCAACTCATCAGCGAGGCCACCAAAACGCTCTTCTTGAATTATTTCCCGAAGATCGAGAAACTCAAAAAAGCAGACCAAGTGACGCCCTACGATGCCGTAGTGGAGTGGTTTACTCAAAACAACGCCCTCGAAATCGCCGACGAAACCGACGAACAAACCTATTTGCGCTCGCTCCAGGCCATTGAGCCACTCAAAGCGCTCATCGAGCGTTACCAGCCGCGCGTGGCCTCAGTGGACCTTCCATTTTTAATGGAGTTTGTACTCTGGGCTTTGGTAGAGTTCAAGCGTTTGTCTAAGCAAAAAACCGCAGGAGGTATGTCTTTCAATGACTTATACGACAGTTTGTTGAAGGGGATTTAAAACTGCAACCTGAGGCCAATCCCGTTGGAGCTCGGTTGCAATTGTATGCTTCCATTTTCTTGAGAAACACGGCCATGGTGCTGATGGATCCAATACGCGCTGAGGTCAAAGAGCAGTAAAAAACCACCTTGCAGCAGTAAACTATTGCCATAACCCTCGAACTGCGCTTGCTTGGACGCATCCGTGCTATTTTGTTGCTTGAGCACCAAACCGCTCGCCATATAACCCAAATCCAGAGCCGAATTGACCAAAAAGATTTTTTGGGTTTTCTGCTGCGCTGCCCAACTTTGCGCTTCATTGAGGCCCAAGTTGGCATTTTTGGCTCTGAAATAACCAGGTAGCGCCAAACCCAAGTTCACGGTATTCCACATGACATTCATCTGGTGAAAATACTTCTCTTCTTCATTTGCTGCCGTAGCCCAGCCATAACCGCTCAAGGCAAAATTACTCGCCGCCCAAGTGCCCAGGCTAATCATGAGTTGTTGGTCTATATGTTGGCGCTCGGTGTTGAACGAAAGTAAAGTTTGGGCTTTGCCGGTGATCGCAATGCAAAGTAGGGTGGAGAGGAGGAGGTGTTTTGGCATGGTGTGTTTCAGTTATTACGTATATTAAGCGTTTTTCTTTTGTATTTTTGCCGCCAAAATGAGGCCATGAGTGGGACAAAAATAGAAGAATTTGCTTATTTGCTGCCAGATGAGCGCATAGCGCGTTTTCCGGTCACACCGCGGCACGATAGCAAATTGTTAGTCTATCAAAATGGCGACATCACAGACGATCGTTATTTCAACTTAGCCAATCATTTACCAGCTCATTCTTTATTGCTCGTCAACAATAGCAAAGTGATTGAAGCGCGCCTGCATTTCAAAAAGAGCACAGGAGGGCAAGTAGAAGTCTTTTGCCTCGAACACAGTGAAATTTACCCGGATGTCAGTACTGCGATGCAGCAGAAGGGCAGCGTGGAGTGGTGGTGTCAGATTGGAGGCGTCAAAAAATGGAAAACAGGCCCGATTGAACTTTCTTTTGAGGCTAATGGCAAGCAACAGACGCTTACTGCCGAGCAATTAGAGCGTTCTAACGCGGGTTTTAAGATCCTTTTCACCTGGACAGCCACCGAACTCACTTTTGCAGAAATCTTACATATTGCCGGCAAAATTCCGTTGCCGCCTTACCTGAACCGCGAGGCCGAAGAGAGCGACAAAAGCAGCTATCAGACGGTCTATGCAAAACAAGATGGTTCTGTTGCCGCGCCAACAGCAGGCCTCCACCTTACCGAAACGGTTTTTGAGCAACTCAAAGCTAAAGCGATTCAGACGGCAACCCTCACGTTGCACGTGGGTGCAGGTACCTTCAAGCCGGTCAAGACCGAAACGGCCGAAGAACACGACATGCATGCCGAGTTTATCGAAGTGCGTCAAGAACTTCTAGAAGTATTAGTTCAAAAACCAGCACAGACAAGAATAGCTGTGGGAACCACATCATTGCGCACTTTAGAAAGTATTTACTGGATGGGTGTGAAGCTTTTAGAAGATACGCAGCTTACCCTCAAGGATTGCGCACTCCAGCAATTTGAGGCTTATTCCTTGCCCCAAGAAGTTGCTTTCGCCGACGCTATTCATGCGTTGTTGGCGCAGCTCAAGCGCGAGCAAACCGATCAGTTTTTGACCAAAACCAGTCTCATGATCAAGCC